>JAYYEE010000096.1:0-4317 GCA_036160175.1 Planctomycetota bacterium | reverse complement strand
CATCATCGGGCAGGGCGAACTTCTTGATCAGGCTCTTGCCGGTCATCAAAGAATGGGGGTTGGGAGTGATATTGAAACGGGGAACGAATCAATGAGAAACAAAGGACCGAGCGACAACGCGTCGCGCGGCGATCATATTCCGACGGCCGGACCGCCCGGTCGCCGGTTGCCTCGGGAGCGGCTCAAGCGTCTCCGTCGACAGGTTGGTTCTGCGGGCTCGACGGCGTGGCCGTCGCGCTCGCGGAAGGTCTAGATTGGTCAGGATCGATCTCAGCAGCGTCCGCGACGCTGAGCGGCGCCCGCGCGAGCTCCGCGACGCGCCGCCGCAGGGCCTCGACGCCGCCTGCGGCCAGCACTTGCTCCGCGCTCCAAGGCTCGCCGACGCGCACGATGACTTTGCGGGGCCGCGGGAACCACGCCCGGCGCGGATACGCCCGAAAGGCGCCGTCGATGCCGACGGGAACCACGGTCGCCTTGCTGCGCCGCACGAGAAACTCGACGCCGCCTTTGAAAGGCATCACGTGGCCATCGCTGCTGCGGGTGCCCTCGGGGAAGATGCCGACGACCTCCCCCGCCTTCAGGCGACCGCCGACCCAGCGCATCGCGTCCTTGGACGGCGCGTCGCGGTCGATCAGCGTCACCCCGACTTGGCGGAGCCACCACCGCAGCGGCCCGAACGAGCCGAGCCCAGCCTGCGCGAGGAAGTTCACTTGGCGCCCCACGCCCATGCCCATCAGCGGAGGGTCGAGGTAGCTCGAGTGGTTGCCAACGAGCAACACCGGCCCATCGCTGGGTAGGTGCGCAGAGCCCTCCGTGCGGAGACGGAACCAGACCTTGCTCACGCACAGCATCGCGAAGCGCGACACGGTGTAGACCAAGCGGTTTCGGCGCGAAGGCTCCGGGCTCGTCACAGCGCTCCCCTCTGCGCGTTGCGCACGTGCTCAAGCAGCAGCGCGATGACGCCGTCGGCGGTCATGTCCGTGCTGTCGACGTAGAGCGCGTCGGGTGACCGCTGAAGCGGCGCGTCGGCGCGTGTGCTGTCGTGCAGGTCCCTGGCGAGGATCTCCTCGAGCACGCCTTGCTGGCTGACCTCGCGGCCTTGCCGCGCGAAGTCGTCACAGCGACGTCGAGCGCGCTCCTTCGGCGCCGCGTCGAGGTAGACCTTCCAGCGCGCTCGCGGGAACACCACCGAGCCCATGTCACGCCCCTCGGCCACGATCGGACCGCGACGCGCGACCTGCCGCTGCAGCTCTGCCATGCGTTCGCGGACGAACGAGAGCGCAGAGACTGCTGAGACGCGAGACTCGACCTCGCGGGTGCGCAGGTGCTTCGTCACGTCTTGGCCGTTGAGCCAGACGCGGCCGTCTTCAAGCAGGAGGTCCGCGTGCGCGAGCGCGTCACGCATGCCTCGTTGCCCTACCCCGGCATCGACGCCGGCGCCGTCAGGCGCGACCCCGCGCGCGAGGAAGTGCCACGTGACGGCGCGATACATTGCGCCAGTGTCCAGGAACCCGTAGCCGAGCTCCTCGGCGAGGCGCCGCGCGATCGTGCTCTTGCCGGCTCCCGAAGGTCCGTCGATCGCGACGACTTCTGTCGGAGCGATCGGGTTCGAATCGGGAGCAGCCAAAAGGAGTTGAGGACAGCCTGTGGAAAGCCAGCGGTGCTGGCGAATCTGGGATCAATCCGGATTGACAAAGAGCGGCCGGACGGTGGCCGCAGCGCTAGTCCGGGGCCGGACGCCTTGACGTTCCGGCAAAAATTGGGCCGCGCATTCTACGGACGCTCTGGTGCTCTAGGCAACGGCGAAAGCCCCAATCGGCACAGGTTAGGGCGACCAAGGGCACGCGAGGGCCGGTTCGAGCACGGCCTCCGGCCCACCTTCGCCGAAGCGAACCGCCTCGCAGCGACCGTGGCTCACCAGGAGCCCCCCGCCGTGCTCGTCGAAGGCCGGCAGCACGCGATATTCGGCGTCGCCGAACGTCCCCGCCGATCGGCGGTGGATATGGCCGAAGACGATCCGGCGGGCCCCGGTCGCAGCGGCCGTTGCGACCGCCCGCTCAGACGGCAGGAACCGCGCCTGGTCGCCCTGGACGACGACGGCCTGGCTCCGCTTGCGCGCACGCGCCGCGGCGCCGCGGGCCAGCGCGAGGGGCAAGTTGCGAGCGATCGCGCGCGTCACGGGGTGCCGCAGCCAGCGCTTGGCGCGCTGATACGGCAGATCGTTCTGGCAGAGCTCGTCGCCGTGCAGCAACAGCGTGTCGAGGCCGCCGATTTCCGCGCGATAGCCTCCGTGGACGAGCTCGGCGCCGCTCGCCCGGGCGAACTCACCGCCGAGCAAGAAGTCGCGGTTGCCGACCATCACCACGATCCGCAGCCCCGCTGCGGCGGCAGACGAGAAGCACTGGGCGACGTCACGCCAGACGCCCACCCGCACCTGCGCGCGACAAACGTAGCTGTCGAAGAGGTCCCCGAGCACGAACAACGCGTCCGCGTGGTCGCGGGCGTGCTGCACGGCCCCCGCCAAGGAGGCGAGGACGCCGCCACCTGGGTCGCCGACGTGCAGGTCCGAGATCAAGACCGCGCGCGCTGCGACGGCACCTGCCTGGATTGGTGTCCCCAAGACGTTCACGAGCCGATCTCCAAGAACGCGGCCCCGAATGGGTCCAACGTGACCGTGCACCGGTCGACGCGGCCAAAGTCCTCGCCTCCGAGCAGGCGCAGGGACCGCGCGACCGGGAAGATCAACTCGATCGACATCGGCCCACGCGCCGCGAGCTGCTGCAGCAGCTGCGGCCGCTCGAGCGCGTTGAGGCGAACCGCCAGCACCCGCCGGCCGTCGCGCAAGCGCAGCGGCGCGCGCTCTACGATCGTCGGCAGCTGCTCGCCGCGGACCTCACAGGGCGGCATCACACCGGCGCGCTGCAACGCGGCGCGCACGCGGCGCCGGAGTTCGCGCGCAGGCCCGATGTGCTGCGGATCGAGGCGCCAACGGGGGTAAGCGCAGACCGGCACGTTGAGGTAATGCGCGCGCCCCCTGCGCGCGGCGCGCTCAAGGAACGCGTCGTCCTCCTGACCGCGCAGCCCGACCGCGCCGCGCAAGCCGCGCTCGGCGCGAGGCAAGCCGCTAGCGCGCGAGGTCGTGCGCCCCTCACGCACCAGCAAGTCACCCCACGCGAGCGAGCGCTGTTGGACGCCAAACAGATCGTCCAAGGCCCCCTCGTCGCGACGCTTGAGCCGCTCGTCATAGAGCCCGGCGGAGTGGTCTGCGATGAGGGTGCCGCCGCGCTCGGTGTAGATCGCGAGCGCGCGCGCAACCCGATCAGACAGCGCCAGCGTCGCTGGCAGCACGAGGCAGCGCGGCTGCTCCACCAGCAGCCGCTCAGGAAGCTCGCGCGACGCCACGAAGCTCGGCTGAGCGCCGAGGTCTTGCAGCAGCCGGATCCAACCGAGGCGGGCCGCCTGACTCGTGCTGTGCTTGGCCTCGTAGGACTCAAGCCGCCGGACCCAGGTCATGCCGTCCTGCGCCGAATCCAACATCCACCACGCGCGGACCGAGCTGTGCGACTCAAGCACCCACACCGAGGAGCGCTCGCGCGTCGCGCCGGCCAGCGCGTCCAGCTGCGCGCCTAGGTCGCGGAATCCAGCGGCGACGGCGCGACCAAAAGGACGCTCCGCCCCGTCTGGTCCAGCGACGGTGCGATCATTCCAGACGACCACCCCTGCTGCGCCGCGGCACGCCATCGCCGCGAGCCGCGCCCGCACATACTCCTGCAGCGAGAGCTGGGCTGTCGCGGCGCCTTCGGCAGGCGGCGCGAGGGTCTCGTAGCGATGCGCGCGCGCAGATAGGAGCCCCTGCGCCAACTCAATTGCGCCGCCGATCTCGTAGGGCTCTGCGAGCGTGTGCCCCGCGAGCAAGCGCGCGTAGTCGTGCCCGCCGTACGCGCCAGGCACAGCGAGCCCCGTGAGCCCGACTGGCACGCTGGGGACGGCGGCGGCGACGCGACGGTGGATCTCACCGACCGCGTCGGCGAACTGCTGGTCGACGAAGTCCAGCCAGAGCGACCACGCCCGCAAGTCGGCTGGCAGCGTTCGATCACCGAGCTCGCGGTTGCGCACCTGGTCGGTTCCGAGCGGCGCCGCCGCGTCGATCGTCGCGTAGCTCGTCCCGAGCGCAGCGTTGAGGCCGTCGATGTCTGCGAAGCGCGCTCGGCAGAACGCGCGGAACGCCGCTATGCAGTGCGCACACCGGCAGGTGTCGAGCGGCGCGTTGTGCCGCGTCGAGGACGCCTCGTCCGCGAGCGCGACGAACAGCATCCC
>JAYYEE010000095.1:0-5496 GCA_036160175.1 Planctomycetota bacterium | reverse complement strand
GTTCACGAACGAGACCGCGACCTGATGCGTCCCCCCGCCCAGCTCGACGTCGACCGTGAACTCCTCTAGGTCGTCGCCGGCGACGTCGATGGGTTCGAGCGCGCGCCCGTCGAGCGCGACCTGCATCCGCGCGGGCTCGTTGCCGGCCTGCTGCCCGCGCGCCAAGATGCGGAGTCGATACACGCCCTCGCGCGGCAGCTCGACTGACTGCTCGACGGTCGCGTTGGTGTACATGTGCGCGGTCCGCCCCATCGTCGCGCCGCGGTCGTCCCGGAGCTCCATCGAGCCGGCGGCGAAGACTCGCCGCTGCGGGCGGTCTGGATCTTCGCCGTGGAAGACCTCGTCGGCCACGTCGCTCGCCGCGCTCATGTACTTCTCGAGGTGCAGCGTCGAGAACGTCAACGCGTCGCCGATCGAGTCGAAGCCGTAGCCGAGGTCGTCCGCCGGAAAGGCCGACGCGTCCACGTCGACGCCGAACAAGTCGTAGACGGTATTGCGCCACTGGTGCCGGCTCAGACGTCGGACCGTGACCCCGCCCGCATCGACCGGGAGCGCGGGCACCTCGCGCTCTAGCAGCGCGTCGACGTGCGCCACGATCCGACGGCGCTCTGCTGGCGTAATCTCGCTGACATGCGCGGGCGGCATCTCGAAGGAGCGCACGCGCTCACGGATCCGGCTCCAGCGCCACAGCTCGGCGACGCCGACGCCCGCGGGCTGGGTGAGGTCTAGCCCCCCGGACACCTTGTCCTCACCGTGGCACGAGTAGCAGTGCTCGGTCACGAGCGCTGCCGCGCTCGGAGCCTGCGCGGCCAGCCCCGCGGCGAGGAGCCAAGCAGCGGCTGAGGCGAGGCGATGCATGTCCGGTATCCTAACGCTGAAGCGCAGCCGACGCCCGAGGGTCCCGTCGCCGCGCGGCGACCTAGAGATCGACGAAAAGTACGGGGTCGCGAGGCGTTATCCTCTGGTCGTGGTGCGCTCCTCAAGCAGCCTGCTGTTTACGTTCGTCTTGTGCCTCTCCTTCGCGCTGTTGGCGTGGTGGGCCACCTTTCTGCTGTTCGCTAGCGCAGACCTGACGGCCGCCGGCGAACAACTCCTCCAGGGAGACGTGGACGCGGCGGCGCGGGCGCTCGGGGCGCCTGACGCTAACTCGCTGGCCGAAGTCGGAGAGCGCCGCAAGTGGATGTTCGCGAGCGAGGCGGTGTTCTTCGCGATCGTGCTCGCGGTATGCGGCGCGCTGTTCCTCGCTTCCGTCCGGCGAGAAGCGGCGCTGCGCGCCAACCAAGACCGCTTCCTCGCCGCCGCCACCCACGAGCTGAAGACGCCGCTCGCGACGATCTCGTTGCTGCTGGAGTCGCTGCACGGCGACCGCGTCCCCGCCGAGAAACGCCAGCGGTACCTCACCAACGGGTTGCTGGAGGCAGAGCGCCTCGAGCGCGGGCTCCACAACGTCCTGAAGGCCGCGGGTCTCCGCAGCGCTGGCGCGACCACCGTTAAGACCGACGGGGACCTCGCCGCCGACGTCCGCGCTGCCGTCGAGGCTATGCAGGCTCGCGCGCTCGCGGCCGAGGTCCGGCTTGAGGTCGAGGCGCCAGACGCCATGCCCGCGCCGCGCGACGCCGCCGCGATCCAGCTCGTCGCTCGCAACCTGCTCGAAAACGCGATCAAGTTCTCGCCCGCGCACACCACCGTGCGGGTCCAGCTCGAACGGGTGGGCGACAACGCGCGCATGCGAGTAGAAGACGCCGGCCGCGGCCTGGACGATGAAGAGCGGCGGCGCGCGTTTGAGCCGTTTTGGCGCGGCGACGACCGGTCGAGCGGCGGGACCGGACTCGGCCTCCACCTCGTCCAGGAGATGGTCGCGGCGCACGGCGGCGCCGTGCGCGCCGACAGCCCTGGCCGCGATCAAGGCAGCACGTTCGTGGTCGACATTCCCCTGGAGGGCGGAGCGTGAGCCGCTGGATCCTGATCGCTGAAGATGAGCGTCAGCTCGGAGAGATGCTCTGCGACAATCTCTCGCTGGAGTCCTACCACGCTGAGCACGTGGTGACTGGTCCCGCCGCGCTCGAACGCATGGCGCAAGGCGGCGTCGACCTGCTCATCCTCGACGTGATGCTGCCCGGTAAGGACGGCTTCGAGGTCCTCGCGGAGCTGCGCGCCCGCGGAGACGCGACCCCCGTGCTGATCCTCAGCGCCCGCGCAGACGACCAGGACCGCATCCGGGGGTTGGAGCTGCAGGCCGATGACTACCTGACCAAACCGTTCAACCTGCGCGAGCTGCTGTTGCGGGTCGACGCGCTGCTGCGGCGGCGCCCGGCCCCCGCCGCCGGCAGCGACACGCTGGAATTCGGAGGCAACCGCGTCGACTTCCGCGCGATGACCGCGACGTGCCACCGCGGGCGAGCAGCGACGCTCACGGCAACGGAGACCAAGCTGTTGAAGCTGCTCGCCGGCCACGCAGAGACCGTCGTCACCCGCCGCGCGGTCGTCGAGACGCTCTTCGGGAGCGCCGCGCCAACGACGGTGCGAACGCTGGACAACGTCGTGCTGCGGCTGCGCAAGTTGTTCGAGCGCGACCCAGCCAGCCCGCGTCACTTCCACACGGTCCGCGGCGTCGGCTTTCGCTTCGAGCCCTAGCGCCTGCGAAGCGGCCGAAGATGCAGCGGCTCGAGGCCTCATGACCACACGCGTCGCCGCCTCTAGCGCCATGGGCTCCGCGCGCCGCGCCGTCTGGAGCCGCAGCGGGGCCAACACTACGTCAGGTACGACCCTGAGCCTCCGCGGCGCCGGCGGCCTTCGCGAGGCGCGCGGTGAGCCACTCTTGGGCGCGGAGCAGGTCGTCTGGCTCCTCCCGCGTGTCGACCCATAACCAGCGGTCCAACCAGCCGCGATCGCGCAGCCAGTCGAGTTCGGCTCGCGTCGGGCTGTCATCCATCCACGCGAAGCCCCCGTCGTCGACAGGCAACGCCTCGGTCTTGAACGTCTCGAACCGCGTCGGCCGGATCTTCTCCGCGAGGGTCATCACCTGCTCGCGCTCGCTCTGCGGCGTGTGCCGGACGAGGTGCTCGAGCGCCGGCGCCGCGTTGCCGCGGCAGTGCGTCGTTAACCAATACACCTGACAACGCTGGAGCGCGAACGCCAGGAATTGGCAGGCGTGGGCAGCCAGCGCCGCGCGGCTCGGCCGCTGCGGGTCCAAGCCCAGCAGCACGCCATCCACGTCTAGAAAGAGCTTGAAGCTGTTCATGTGCACTACTCCTAGCGACAGCGAGCGGCGGCCGCGGTCACCCCCGGGGCCGGAACAACCGGTCGGCGTAGCGGCTGCCGGCGAACTTCTCTGCGACCTCGCGCGCCAAGCGCATCGCGTCGTTCACCGGCATGAGCGCCGCACCATCAGGCACCGGGAGCCAGACGGCCTGCGCCGCGTGCCGCTCGATCCGGGCGTCGAACTCATCGACGCTCGCCGCTGCGGCCAGCTCACTCAGCAGCGTGAGGTCCACGAGGGCGGCGCCAGGAGCGGCGAACTGCCGATCTCGATCGAGCAGCTCATCCAAGCTCACCGAATACAGCGCCGACAAGCCGACGAGGTCGGAGAGGCGAGGCAATCGGCTGCCACCTTCCCATCGGGACACCGCCGACTCGTGGCAGTTGAGCCGCTGCGCGACCTGCTCTTGGGTGATCCCATCACGGGCACGGAGGGCTCGCAGCTTCGCAGCGAGCGCCGCCGCGTCGACGCGCGGAGCCGGGCGCGCGGAGTTGGGAGAGGAGTCGGCGGAGTCGTTCACGGGCATCTTTGACGCAGTCGGCGTCTTTCTACATGCCCATCTGGCAAGAAAACATCAGACCCGGCAATTTGATTTCGGCCCGACGTATTATTCGTCCTAGTGTTCGGCTCCAAACATGTCGTATTGGATTGAAACTTGACATATCGTCAAGCCAGAGTTCCGATCGAGCGGCCACCCACTCTGGCTGATCCAAACGCTCAAGGAACTCGACCATGCCATTGGACCCACACTCCCTCATGCCCATCGCCTACCGGGCCGCCTCCCAGATCATCCGAAGCCCGGTCCTCGCTCAAGAAGCCTCAGAACGCGCCATCCACCAGCTCACCGTGGCGCTGCTCGAGGGCGCGGCCCCTGACTCGCCCGAAGCCTGGCTCCGGACCGTCGCGCGGCGCTCCGCGTGCGCGATCCTGCGTTCCGAGTGGGCGCGGACCCGCGCGACCGACCTCGACGGCGTCGCTGCGCAGCCGCGCACGGCGGGCGTGCGCCCACCCGCGCAGAGCGATTGGATCCGCGAGCACTTAGAGGCGGCTCTGACGCCACGTCAACGGGACGCGCTGCGCGCGGCGATCACCTGCAACACCACGCGCGCGGCCGCGCGGACCTGCGGCATGGAGCCGCGCGACTTCCGGCGCTCGCTGCGCTCCATCTCCCAACGAGCACGACAGCTCTTGGAGCAGTCGCCGATCGCGCTCGACCCGCTGTTGCCGGGCGCGGAGTCGGGGCTCGCCGTCTAACGACCGCGCCTCACGCTGGCGCGCAGACGCTTTAGAGGGGATCCTGAGGCCATGCTCAGAATCGCCGCCGCTCTCGCCGCCAGCCTGGTTGCCCAGCTCGCATGCAGCCAGGAGAAAAACCCAGGCTACACCAACACGCCGGTCCTGCCCGATGGCTACCGCGTCCACGACGCGCTCCGCCCGCGACCGCCGGCCGTCGACCCCGGGCCGGCCGCGAAGACGCCTGCTGCAGCGCCCAAAGACGCGGTCGTCCTGTTCGACGGCACGAACCTCGACGCGTGGAAGGGGCGCAAGGGCGAGGCCAAGTGGAAGCTCGTCGAAGGCGGCGCCATGGAGGTCAGTCGGACCGGCGACATCCAGACCAAGGCCGAGTTCGGCGACTGCCAGCTGCACATCGAGTGGATGGCGCCGCCGCCTAAGGGGCACTCGCAGGGCCGCGGCAACAGCGGCGTGTTCTTCTTCGGCCGTTACGAGGTGCAGGTGCTCGACAGCTTCGAGAACCCGACCTACGCCGACGGGCAAGCCGCGGCGATCTACGGACAGAAGCCGCCGTATGTCAACGCCACGCGACCGCCGGGCCAATGGAACGTCTACGACATCGTCTTCATCGCGCCGCGCTTTGACGCAGAGGGCGCCGTGAAGTCGCCGGCCCGCTTGACGGTGATCCATAACGGGGTCGTGGTCCAACTCGACGAGGCGCTGCTGGGCCCGACCTCGCACAAGTCGCTGCCCAAATACCGCGCGCACGGCCCCAAGGGCCCCATCAAGCTCCAAGACCACGGCAACCCGATGCGCTTCCGCAACATCTGGGTACGCCCGATCAACGTCGAGCGACCGGCCGCGCCGACGACCAAGTAGGCGCGGGCGCCCCCCCGGGGCCCGGCGGCGGGCGCGGCGGCGCCCGGTAGGCCCCGAGCGGGGTGGCGCGGGCGGGCGGCCGCCACCCCGCGCCGGCCGGGGGGGGGGAGGCGAGCCCCAGCCCC
>JAYYEE010000094.1:0-14864 GCA_036160175.1 Planctomycetota bacterium | reverse complement strand
CTCAGACAACGGCCCGGAGAAGGGCGCGGGGCGCGCGGGCCCGCTGCGCGGCTACAAGACCCAGCTCTACGAGGGCGGCGTGCGCTCGTCGCTGGTGGTGGGGGGGCCCGGGCTCGTGCGCGGCGCGGGGGTCGCTAACGGCGCGTCGGTGTTCTCGGCGATCGACCTCGTGCCGAGCTTGCTGCAGGTCGCGGGCGCGCCCGCGCCAGCGGAAGCGCGCTTGGACGGCGAGCCGATGGCGGCGACCTTGCTCGGCCGCTCCCAGGCGTCTCGCGCGGCGCCGATCTTCTTCCGCCGCCCGCCGGACCGCGACCGCTTCTACGGCGTCGACGACCTGCCGGACCTAGCGGTCCGCGCGGGTCGCTGGAAGCTGCTCTGTGAATACGACGGCAGCCAGGCGCAGCTGTTTGACCTCACGGTCGACCCGGGCGAGCAGCGGGACCGCGCGGATGAGCGTCCCGAAGAGGTCGCGCGGCTGCGGCGCCAGCTGCTGGCGTGGCACGCGGATTTGCCCAAGGACCGCGGCGCCGAGCTCGCCGGCGCGAAGCGCTAGGGCTCAGCGACGGCGTCGCTGCAGGGCGAGCGCGGCTTGGCCGAGCGCGTCGCCGACCAGGAGGTAGCTCTCGGCGTTGCCGAACCAGTGGTGGCCGTGGGTGACGTTGGGGGAGTCCTCTGGCTTGCGCAGGAACGACCGGGTCGGGACGAACGTCACGTTGCCGCGGAAGTCCTCGTGCTCGGTGCCCGCGGCCTGAGACGCGCGGAAGCCCGCGTGGTTGCCGTTGCCGGTCTCGCCGACGACGACCGGCAGCGCGGGCGCTTGGAGGTCGTTGCGCACGTCGCGGATCAGCAGCTCGAGGTTCTTGGCGTACTCTTCGCGGCCCTGCGCGTCGCACATGTCGTTCCAGCCTTGGAACCAGACGAAGCCGCGGAGCTCGGGCTGGTGGCCCTTGAGCGTCGGGAAGCGCGCGTCGATGTCGCCGATCGCCTCGCGGTACTCGGCGATCATCTGGGTGTAGTAGGGGCCGGTCTCGCCTTCGGCCGACGGCGGGCGGAAGTCCTTGTAGAGGCTCTTGCCGCCCCAGCAGGTCTTGATCAGCAGCACGGGCGCCTCGCTCGCGTCGCCGACGACGTGGCCGAACTGCAGCTCTGGGCCGAAGTGGTGCGGGTCCTCGTAGACGGCGTAGCCGATGCCGAGCGGCCCGACCTTGAGCTGCTTGCCGGCCTTGCGGTACCAGACGAGCACGTCGTCGCGGGTCGTCCAGGCGCCCTCTTTGTCGCGGAGGTGCGCGAAGCGCTCGCCCTCGGCCTTTCGCGACAGGACCTCCTCGAGGTTGCCGCGGCCGCCGTTGTAGTGCTGCTCGTGGTCGAGGTCGACGACGGCCTGGCCCTCCATGTTGGACTGCCCGGCGAGCAGGTAGACGGAGACGGTGGGCGGCTGCTTGGCGGCGGTCTGCGCGTTCAGGGCCGCTGACGCGGCCAGCAACGACAGGGCTACGGCGACGATGTGCTGCATGGCCCTCATCGTCGGCGGCGCGGTCGGCTGAGTCACGCGTAGGACGCCGGAAGTGGGCGCGCCGGTGGATTTGTGGGGCGGCCTCGCTCGGCGGCTACGGCCTCAAGTGCCCGCAAAGAAGACCGCAGCGACGCGGTCGTCGGCGTCGAGATAGACGACCGTGCCGGCGGTCCCGAAGTGGCGGAACCAGAGCGCGCGACCCTCGACCTCTGGCAAGAGGTCGGCGTGGGTGGGCTCGGCGCCCGGCTGGCGCAGGTCCGTGAACCAATAGTGACCGAAGCGGGCGGCCTCGATCGCTGCCCGGGAGCGGTAGACCGCCGTCGGCGCACCCATACGTGCTCGCACCGCCGCCGCCGGGTCGCCGAGCTGGATGTCATAGCCAGCCTTGTTGCAGGCGACGGCGAGCAAGGCCGAGGCCACGGCGGCCAGGCTTCGCGGCAGGGTGGGCAGGCGTCGCGGGGTCGGCGGCTGCGTGCGGTTCATGGCAGTCGAGGGGAGGCGCGGCAGCGCTTACATGTCGTAGCGGATCAGGTCCTCGTCGTCGCCGGTCTCGCCGAGCAGCTCGTTGACCAACGCCTCGTCGACGGTGATCGTCTCGCCGGCGCGCTCGTTCGCGTCGAAGGAGAGGTCCTCGAGGCACTTTTCCAGGATCGTCATCAGGCGGCGGGCGCCGATGTCCTGCGTGGAGGTGTTCGCCCGGAACGCGACGCTGGCGAGGCGGCGCAGGCCGCACTCAGTGAACTTGAGGGTCACGTCCTCGGTCTCGAAGAGCGCGACGTACTGACGAGTCAGCGCGTTCTTGGGCTCGCTGAGGATGCGCACGAAGTCGTCTTCGGTCAGCGACTGCAGCGCGACCCGCACCGGGAAGCGGCCCTGAAGCTCCGGGATCAGCTCGCTCGGCTTGTGGAAGTGGAAGGCGCCCGCCGCCAAGAACAGCATGTGGTCGGTGCGCACGTGGCCGTAGCGGGTGTAGACAGCGCAGCCCTCGACGACGCTGAGCAGGTCGCGCTGGACGCCCTCGCGGGAGACGTCCGGGCCGTCGCTGCCGCCCGAGCTGACGATCTTGTCGATCTCGTCGACGAAGACGATGCCGTCGTTCTGCGCGCGGTCGAGCGCGTCCTGGATGATCTGGTCTTGGTCGAGCAGCTTGTCGGCCTCCTCGTCGTGGAGGAGCGCGCGCGCCTCTTTGATGGTCAGCTTGCGGATCTTGGTCTTGGCGCCGGGGGACCGCCCCCACATCTCTTGCAGGGCCGCCGCGTCGATGCCCATGGTCTCGTTGCCTTGCGGCCCCATGACGCTGAGCGTCGGGGTCGCGGTGTCGCGGACCTCGACCTCGACGACGCGCGCCTCGAGGCGCCGCTCGCGCAGGTCGTCGCGCAGTCGGACGCGGGCTTGCTCGCGCTCCGCCAGGTCTTGCGGTGAGTCGTGCGCTTGGCCGTCGTCGTCGTCTGCCTCGGCCGGGTTCTTCAGCGGCTTCCAGAAGCCGCCCTCCATCATCCCGGGCATGCCGAGGTTGCCGTCTTGATACTCCTCGAGGCCGAGTTCTTCGAGCAGCGCCTCGTAGATGCGGTGCTCTGCGGCCTCGCTCGCCTTCTGCTCGACCTCCTTGATCTTCTCGGCCCGCACTAAAGCGATGGCGGCGTCGACCATGTCGCGGACCATCGACTCGACGTCGCGGCCGTGGTAGCCGGTCTCGCTGTACTTGGTGGCCTCGACCTTCACGAACGGCGCCCGCGCGAGCGTGGCGAGCCGCCGCGCGATCTCGGTCTTGCCGACGCCGGTCGGCCCGATCAGCAGGATGTTCTTCGGGTAGACGTCCGCGGCGAGCTCGGCGCCAAGCTGGCGGCGCCGCCAGCGGTTGCGCAGCGCGACCGCGACGGCGCGCTTGGCTTTAGGCTGGCCGACGATGTAGTCGTCGAGCCGCCGGGTGATCTCGCGGGGGGTGAGGTCGGCTGCGAAGTCGCTCATGAGGGGGGGGGGCAGCATAGGCGCTGCCGCGCTCCCCGTCTCGTAGGCTTTGCCCCGCGCGCGCGCGGCTACTTGTCCGCGTTCTTCTTGGCGCGCTCTTTCTTTGCCTTCTTGAACGCCGCCTCGTCCGGCCACTTGGCGAAGGTCGACATCCAGGCCTTGACGGTCTTGGTGTTCCACTGGGCCTTCGCCGGGTGGACGTCCTCGCCCGCCTGCACGGCGGCGTAGCGCGCGTTCAGGCCGCCCGTGATCTCCTCGATCATCTTGTTCAGCTCGAAGCCGAAGGCGGCGTCGTCTGCGTTGCGGTAGTCGAGGCCGTGCAGGCGCTCGAGGATGGCGAACAGCCCGGCGTAGCCAGCGTCGACGATCTTGCGCTTGGCGCGAATGTGGCGGATGCCGCCGTTGACGTCGAGGTCTTCGGCGATGCCTTGGACCTCGGTCTTGGTGGCGTCGTCGATGCTCTCCGACCAGCGCACCTCCCCGTAGAGCTCGGCGGCAGATCGCACGTCGGCCATGGTCTGCGCCGGCCGCTTCTGCTTCATCCACGGCTCCTTGGGGCCGTCAGGCATCGGGACCGCGTCGGGGTTGGGCTCTGCGGCCTTCGGCGCGGGCGGAGGCGTGTCCTCGGCCGGCTTCTCCTCGGCTGCTGCACCTTGGTTCTCGGGCGCGGCGGCGCCAGGATCTGCCGACGCAGGCGCGTCGGTCGCGGCTGCTTCAGCGGGAGGGGCGTCCTTCTTCGGCTTCTCTTCTGCTTTGGAGGTCGCCGTGGTGTTGGCCTGCTCGTCGGCCTTCTTCTCTTCGCCGCCCATCAGGAAGAAGCCGCCCACGCCGAGCAACAGCACCAAGCCGACGGCGCCGAGGATCATCGGCGTGTTGTCCTTCTTTTTCTCGGGGCGCCCGCGGCGGGGGCGCTCCTCGCCGTCCGCTTTGGCCGCGGCGCGCCCACGCGCGCTGCGCGCGGGCTTGTCGGCCGCGGCCTTGCGCGTCCCCGCGCCAGCGCGCGCCTTGCTGCGGTCCACCGCTGGCCGCGCTTTGGACGCGGGCTTGGCGGCTGCTGCGGGCTTGGCGTCGCCGCCGCCTTCGGCCGCAGCGCGCTGCTTGGCGACGTCGATCACGCTGCCGCACTTCTGGCACTTAGCTTGGCTGCCTTTGAAGGTCGGCGGCAGCTTGTACTTGGCGCCGCAGTTGTCACAGGTGATGGGGATCACGGTCATGGTCGGGGGCTCCTGGTCGATCGGGTGTGTGTGCTGTCGTGGTGGGTCGGGCGGCGCCTACTCGCCGCCGTCGTCGTTTTCGAGCGACTCCTCGCTGTCGATGAACTCGCTCAGGTCTTTGTGGTAGCGGCGCCAGAACGCGAACCACTGCCGGATGCAGGACTGGCGCTCCTTCTTGTCCTTGGCGGCGTCGCCGCTCGAGCGCACCTGGTAGTTGACGGCGTAGCCCGTCCAGGTGGCGATCGCCCGATTGAGCTGGCTGAGCTCCATGTTGTGCGCGTTCGGGTCTTCGTAGCGCTCGAACATGGCGTTGAGCACGCGCGGGATCGCGGCTTGCTTGTCGGCCATCTCGCGCACCTTGAGGGTCGCTCGCGCGAACATCCCGCCGGGGGCGTTGTCGTCGGCGCTCGCGATGAGGTCGGCGACGCACTTGTCGGCCATCTCGCGCTGCTCTGGCGTGGCCTCCTCCCAGTGCGGCATCGCGCCGGGCTTGGACTCTTGCACGGTGCGGGTGCCTGCCGAGTCGGTGATCGTGACCGCCTCAGCCTTGGCGATGTTCTTGTTGACCTCGTAACGCTTCACGCCCGGCTTCTTGCCCGGCGCGTAGATCGGCTCGCGGACCAGCTTGAAGCTGGTCACCTTGACCGTCTCGTTCTCGACCTGGAACGTCACCGAGAAGATGCCGTTGGTGTTGCGCTTGAAGGTCGCGTCGCCCGCCTGCGGCGTCACGTAGATCTTGCCGCTGCCGCTCTGCGTGGTCATGTCCTGCTCGCTGTCGAGCTCGCCGCGCGCGCGCATCGTCCGCAGCAGCGCGGTGGAGTCGTCCTCGAGGAGGGCGCCGACGACGGTCGTAGAGTCGCTCGCGTCGAGCCCGAGCTGCTTGGACATCGCCCGCAGGTCGGTTTGGCGCGAGATCACGAGCGGGTTGTTGGTGGCGAGCGCATTGCCCCAGTTTGAGAGCTGCACGGCGCGCGGGTGGTCGCCGCGTCCCCACTGCGGCTTGCGTTGCACGGGCTGCTCGGCTCGCTCGGGCTGCTTGGGCGGGTCGCCGCCGCTGAGCGCGAGCAGGACGATGAGGACCACCGCGCCGAGGCCGAAGCCCACGTAGTGCTTGGTGTAGTCCGGCTTCTGGATGCGGCGGCCGGCGACGGTCTTGGCGAAGAACACGCGGTGGCACGAGGAGCACTCGATCTTCTCGTCCAACATGTCCTCGGGCACGCGGTAGCCGGCGCCGCACTGCGGGCACTGGATGTCGACTTTGCCGTCGGAGCGCGCGCGGGGGGCGCGCGACGTGGCGCCGGCGCGAGCGCCGGTGCGGTTGGTGCCGGTGCGGCTGGAGCCGGTGCGGCGGGAGGCGGAGGGGCGGCGTCGGGCCACGAGAGAACCTGCCGGGTTAGGGGTCGGAGGGGCTGGCGAAGCCCCGACCGTACCTATGCAGGCGCCGGGGATCAACGCCCGCAACGGCTGGCGGCGCTATGGCGTTCGGTCTTGCTTGCGCTCGAAGTGAGATCTAGATCGACTACCACACACGATGCGGTTCCGCCTAGAGAGCGACATGCAGCCGGCTGGTGATCAGCCGCACGCCATCGAGACCCTGGCTGGGTGGATCCAGGGCGGGGCCAAGGCGAGCACGTTGCTCGGGGTGACGGGCTCGGGCAAGACGTATACGACGGCGAAGCTGATCGAGAAGCTGCAGCGGCCCGCCCTGGTGCTGGCGCCGAACAAAATCCTCGCGGCGCAACTCTACGCCGAGTTCAAGGCGTTCTTCCCCGACAACGCCGTCGAGTATTTCGTCAGCTACTACGACTACTACCAGCCAGAGGCCTACGTCCCGACGACAGACACGTTCATCGAGAAGGACGCGCTGATCAACGAGTCGATCGAGCGGATGCGTAACTCGGCGACGCGCTCGTTGATGGAGCGCCGCGACGTGCTGATCGTGGCGTCCATCAGCTGCATCTACGGCCTCGGCTCACCGGAGAATTACCGCGAGCTGTCGGTGCAGGTGAAGAAGGGGATGACGATCGACCGCGACGTGCTCTTGCGGCAGCTGACGTCGATCCAGTTCGTGCGTGACAACTACGACTTCCAAGCCGGTCGGTTCCGTGTGCGCGGCGACGTCGTCGAGGTCTACCCCTCCTACGAGGACGCTCGCGCGATCCGCATCGAGATGTGGGGCGACGAGATCGAGAGCTTGGTCGCGATCGACCCGCTGCGAGGCGAGGTGCTTGAGGAGCTCGACGAGGTCTCGATCTACCCGACGACCCACTACATCGCGACGGGTGACCAGACGAAGAGCGCCTGCGAGCTCATTGAGCAGGAGCTCGAAGAGCGCGTCGCGGAGCTCGAGGGCAAGAAGAAGCTGCTCGAGGCGCAGCGGCTCAGCCAGCGCACCCGGCACGACCTCGAGATGCTGCGCGCGACTGGCATGTGCAACGGCATCGAGAACTACAGCCGGCACTTCGACGGCCGCGTCGCGGGTCAGCCTGCGGCGACCCTGCTGCACTACTTCCCGGACGACTTCTTGATGGTGGTCGACGAGTCGCACGTGGCGATGCCGCAGGCCGGCGGCATGTATCGCGGTGACCGCGCGCGGAAGGAGACGCTGATCACGCACGGCTTCCGGCTGCCGAGCGCGATCGACAACCGCCCGCTCAAGTTCGACGAGTTCCAGGGGCTCTTGCAGCAGGTGCTGTTCGTCTCGGCGACGCCGGGCCAGCAAGAGATCGATCAGAGCGACGGCCGCGTGGTCGAGTTGGTGGTGCGGCCCACGGGTCTGGTCGACCCGCCGGTCGAGGTCAGGCCCGCCAAGGGGCAGGTCGACGACGTCGTCGATGAGGTCCGGCTGCGCACCGAGAAGAAGGAGCGCGTGCTGATCACGACCCTGACCAAGCGCTCGGCCGAGGAGCTGACCGACTACCTGCGCGATCTAGGCATCAAGGTGCGCTACCTGCACAGCGACATCGACTCGATCGAGCGCACGGCGCTGATCCGCGACCTGCGACTCGGCGTGTTCGACGTGCTGGTCGGCATCAACCTGCTGCGCGAGGGCCTCGACATCCCCGAGGTCACGCTGGTCGCCGTGCTCGACGCCGACAAGGAGGGCTACCTGCGCAGCAAGACCTCTCTGATCCAGACGTGCGGCCGCGCGGCGCGCAACGCCGACGGCCGCGTGATCCTCTACGCCGACAAGCGCACCGACTCGATCGACGGCGCGATCGGCGAGATGGAGCGGCGCCGCAAGAAGCAGATGGCGCACAACCTGGAGCAGGGCATCACGCCGACGACCATCGTGAAGCCGGTCCGCGAGCTGCTGGACCTTTCTTCCGAGGACCACGACGAGGGCGGGGGCGACGGCCGGGCCAAGGGTAAGAAGTCCAAGAAGGGCAAGGGCAAGAAGGGCAGGGGCAAGCAGCAAGGCCAGCAGGAGTCCGGCGCGGTCGAGCATCGGCGGCAGTTTGAGAGCCACCAAGACCTGGTCCGGCACGTCAAGCAGCTGCGCCAGCAGATGATCACCGCGGCCAAGGACCTCGACTTCGAGCTCGCCGCGCAGATCCGCGACGAGGTCTACCGCCTTGAGCAGGCAGACATGGAACTGCTCTAGTCGGATGCCCCTCGCCTAGTTCACGGCTTGCCGCGGACGCGATTGTGGCGCATGGTCTGGTCGCCGGTATGCAACAGAGCATTCGCGACAAGGTGGCCCGCTTCCCGAAGGAGCCCGGGGTCTACCTGTTCCGCGGCGACGACGGCAAGGTGCTCTACGCCGGTAAGGCCGCCGACCTCCGCGCGCGGGTGCGCAGTTACCTGACGCCGGGTGGGGACGGTCGCTACCAGCTGCGCTTCTTGGAGCGCGAAGCGCGCGACGTCGAGTTCATCGCGACGAGGACCGAGACCGAGGCGCTGCTCCTTGAGAACACGGTCATCAAGAAGCACAAGCCGCGCTACAACATCAAGCTGAAGGACGATAAGGCCTTCTTGTTGCTCCGCCTCGACCGCAAAGAGGATTGGCCCTGGTTCCGGTTTGTACGGCGACGGCGCGACGACGGCGCGATGTACTTCGGGCCGTTCGCGTCGGCCAAGGCCGTGCGTCGCACGCTGCGTTTGCTGCACAAGGTGGTGCCGCTGCGCGACTGCAAGGACGGCGTGTTCCACAACCGCACGCGCGCATGCGTCAAGCACCAGATCGGCCGGTGCCCGGCGCCGTGCGTCGGCGAGATCACCCGGGCGGACTACGACCGCTTGCTGGACGAGGCCGTGCGGATCCTGCAGGGCGAGATTCGTCCGCTGGTGGAGAGCCTGCACGAGCGAATGGGGGAGGCCGCGGAGCGCCTCGAGTTCGAGCGCGCGCAGGCGATGAAGGAGCAGGTCGCCGCATTGCAGCGGGTCGCCGAGCGGCAGTCGGTCGTGGCGCGCGGCGGCGACGAGGACGCGGTCGGGGTGTTCCGGCGCGGTGATGAGGTGACCGTCGCCTACCTCGCGTTCCGCGAGGGCGCGCTCGAGCAGTGCACGCGCCACACCATGAAGAGCGAGCTGCCCGACGGGATGCTGCTCGCGGACGTCTTGGCGCGGCTCTACGAAGGCGACCGCTTCGTGCCGCGCGCGCTGCTGGTGCCGCAGCTCCCCGACGAGCCTGAGATCCTGCGCGAGTGGCTCGAGCAAAAGCGTGGCGGCCGCGTCGAGCTGCACGTGCCGCAGCGCGGCGAGCGCAGGAAGCACCTATCGCTCGCGATGCAGAACGCCGAACTCGGCGACGCGGTCGAGGTCGACGCCGAGGCGCGGCGCCGGCGCGCGGCAGAGCGGCTGGCGGCGCTGCTGGAACTCGAGGACACGCCGGTGCTGCTTCACTGCCTGGACGTCTCTACGACACAGGGCGTGAACACGGTGGCGTCGCGCGTGTGCTTCCACGAGGGGCAGCCGCACAAGGCGCAATACCGCCGCTTCAAGATCAGTCAGGAGCACGCCGGCGACGACTTCTCGGCGATGGAGGAGGCGGTGCGGCGCAGCCTCCGACTGTGCCTGGAGCGCGACGACGAAGAGCTGCCTGATCTGATGATCGTCGACGGCGGCCGCGGCCAGCTGGCGGCGGCCGAGCGGGCGGTCGAGGAGTTGGGCCTACAAGACGACGTGTGGCTCTGCGGCCTCGCAAAGAGCCGGCTCAAGGGCGACGGCGACCGCAAGCGAGAGAGCGGGGAGCGGATCTTCCTGCCCGGCCAGGAAACGCCGATCCCGCTCGGCAGGGACACCGCCGAGATGCTGCTGGTTGCGGCGATCCGCGACGAGGCGCACCGCTTCGCGATCACCTACCACCGAAAGCAGCGCGGCAAGATCACCAGCGCGCTCGACGACGTCCCAGGCGTCGGGCCGACGCGGAGGAAGGCGCTGCTGCGCCACTTCGGCTCGCTGACGCGGCTTAAGCAGGCGACACGCGAGGAGCTGCTGGCGACGCCCGGGGTGCCCGAGGCCGTCGCCGAGCAGGTCTACCGCTTCTTCTCGTCGCCGGCGGGAGGCTGATCGATCGGTAGGGTCGTCCCGTAGGCCCCGTAGGTGTCGGGGACCTCGCCGTTCTCCAGCAGCCGCGGCACCTGAGTGGCCCGCAGGTCGAACAGCGGCTTCAGAGTTGAGACAAACGTCGGACCCTGGGCGCAGAGCGACGAGCCGAGCGTGGCCGCGAGGCCGAGAGAGCGAAGCGTCATGGGTGAGGTCCCGGAGCCCTCGGGACGGAGCGACGTAGGGGAAGCGCGAGGGCGGCAACGCGGCGTCTGAGCCTACACGGATGCCCGTGCGGTCGCGCGCGCGAGCCTCAGCTTTGTGCTGCTCTAGCTGGGTTCGACGGGGTCCAGCCGGGTCACCCGCACGCGCTCCGCGCGGCGGTTGTTCGCCTTCGTCACCTCAAACCGGAACCCGCCGACGTCGACGTGGGCGCCGGCGGTCGGGACATTGTCCAGCCGCTCGGAAAGAAAGCCCGAGAGCGTCTTGCTCTCTGTCTCGACGTCTTGCAACGCGAGCTTCTCAAACACGTCGGCGACCTCGGCGACGCCGCGGCACATCAAGGTCCCGTCGGCGCGCTCGATGATCAACGTCGGCATGGTGTCCGACTCGTCTTCGATCTCGCCCACGATCTCTTCGAGCACGTCCTCCAGCGTGACGATGCCCTCCGTCGAGCCGTATTCGTCCACGACGATCGCCATGTGGCGTCGGCTCACCTGGAACTTGCGAAGCACGTTGTTGAGCGTCGCGGACTCCGGGACGATCAACAGGTCGACCAGCAGGGACTCCCATTCAGGCGCCTCGCGGTCACGGAGGTGGAACAGCAGCTGCTTGGTCAGCACGACGCCTTTGACGTCGTCAAGCTCGCCCGTGGGGGTGTACGGGAATCGGCTGTGGCCAGTGCGTTGGACGCGCTTGAGGTTGTCCTCGGTGGGCTGATTACCTGACAGGTAGGTCACGCGGTCTCGCGACACCATCACGTCTTTTGCGGTGAGGTCGCGCAGCTTGGTGGCGTTCTGGATCAGCTCGCCGGTGATCTTCCCGAAGGCGCCCTGGCTCATTCCGGCGGTCGCCATCACGCGGATCTCATCGAGCGACGTCGTCGGCCGACCTTCGGACCGCGCGAAGCAGCGCGCCAGCAGCCGCGTCAAGAAGAGCATCGGCCACACGGCGACGATCATCACCTGCACGACGCCGGTGATCGGGATCGCGAGCTGGTCCGCGTGCATGACGCCGATCGTCTTGGGCACGATCTCGGTCACCGCGAGCACGGTGACCACGAAGAAGGCCGCGAACCACGCCTCTGAGACGCCTGGGAACGCCGTCGTGAACTGCGCGGTGGCGATCGCGGCGCCGCCTGAGTTGCTGATCGTGTTGACGATCAGGATCGCCGCGATCGGACGGTCCGGCTCGGCGCGGAATCGCTGCAGCAGCTTGCCGAGGCGCGATCCGCTCTGCCCCAGCTGCTCGACGCGCGCGGGCCCTACGCTGAGCAGCGTCGCCTCGGAGATCGAGCAGACGAAGGAGAAGACCAGCGAGAAGCTGACGGCGAGAACGAGCAGTAGCATCGATCAGGGCCTGCCGAGCAGGCCCGTGCACCGTAGGGGCGACGGCGCGCTAGGTCCAACCAATCCGGTCGGCCGGCGCCGGAGGGGTCACGCGGACTGCGTGACCTTGGCTTCTTCGCACGAGAAGGTGAACTCCCCGTTGCGGCAGCGGACCGAGACCTTGGCGCCCGTGCCGAGGTCGTGGTCGAGGATCAGCTCGGTCAGCGGATCCTCGATGTGACGCTTGATCAGGCGCCGGAGCTCGCGCGCTCCGAACTCCTCGCTGAAGCCCTGCTTTGCGAGTTGGACGCGCACCTGCGGCGAGAAGGTCGCCTTGATGCCGCGGCGGCCGAGGAGCTCGGACACCTCGCGCAGCATGTTCCCGGCGATGCGCTGGCAGACCTTCTCGTCCAGCGGGTTGAACATGATGACCTCGTCGATGCGGTTGACGAACTCGGGGCGGAAGAACTCGCGCAGCGCCTCGTTGGTGACGTCGGTCAGGTTGACGTCGTGCAGGCTCTGGCGCTGGTGTGCCGCCGAGAAGCCCATGCGCGTCCGGACGGCGTCGATCTTCTCGATGCCCAGGTTGCTGGTCATCAGGATCAGCGCTTGGTTGAACGAGACGGTCTGCCCCTTGCTGTCCGTGATGATGCCTTCGTCGAGCAGCTGCAGCAGCAGGTTGTGCACCTTGCTGTGCGCCTTCTCGATCTCGTCGAACAATACGACGCTCGTTGGCTTCTTCTTGATGCCCTCGGTCAGGAAGCCGCCTTCGTTGTGACCGATGTAGCCAGGGGGCGAGCCGATCAGCTTGGCGTATTCATGCGGCAGCGCATACTCGCTGCAGTCGACGCGGATCATCGCGCCCGGGTCGTCGAAGAGGCTGCGCGCCAGGGACTTGGCCAGCTCGGTCTTGCCGGTGCCGGTGCGCCCGACGAGCAAGAAGGTGCCGACCGGGTGCGACGGGCGCTTCAGGCCGACAGCCGCCTTCTTGACGGCGCGCGTCAGCGACGTGATGGCCTCGTCTTGGCCGATGATCTGTTGGCGAAGGTCTCGCTCGAGGCTGGTCACGCGACGGAAGAGCGACTGCCGCGCTTCTTCGTTGCCCGGTCGCGAGAGGAACGGGTCCTCGTCGGTCGCTTGGGCCGTGCCATCCTCGTTCGTCGGGATGCTGACCTGGTGGATCTCGAGCGACGGGTTGACGTCGATGCAGATCTGGTAGAGCAGCTCCTCGACGATCTCCGGGTCGTAGCCCTCATCCATCTTGCGGACAGCGCCGAGGACCTCGGTCTCGAACGAAGGGACGCAGGAGACCACCACGCGGTGTCGGTAGTCCGACTTGTTGGTGATCGGAGCCTTGTGCAGCTCCTGCATGAGCTCGTCGCTGCAGCAGCGAACCTTGATGAACTCGTCGACCAAGTCGAAGTACTTGATCACGAACGCGGCGCCTGGATGCTTCAAGTGTATGTCCCTGTTCCCTTTCCTTGTCCCCTATGACATCGGGTCTAGGAGGGGGTGGACTTGAAGCTTGACCGCCGCAACGCCACAAATGCCCTCTCTGCGAGGCGCTTAGAACACACGTGATCTCTCCGACGAAGCTGCTGGCGTTGCTCGTGCACCGCGGGGACCTCGCGCCCGAGGTCGCGCACGGCGCGTTGTCGTCCGGTGACCCCGGATCGTACCTCGCGCAGCGAGGGGTCTGCACCGAGGCGGAGTGGCAGCAGTGGCTGCAGACTGAAGGTGGCACGAGGCCGCAGCTTACGCGCTATGAGCTTGGAGCGCTGATCGGCGAGGGCGGCGTCGGTCGCGTGTTTGAAGCGACGGACAAGACGGACGGACGTAAAGTCGCCCTCAAGGTCCTGAAGCCCGAGCTCGCGAGCGACCCCGTCCAGACCGAGCGCTTCGTGCGTGAGGCCCGCTTGCTGATGAGCTTGGAGCACGCGCACGTCGTCAAGGGCCTGCGCGTCGCCAAGGAGGGCGGCACCATCTTCTTCGCGATGGAGCAGCTGCCAGGACGTTGCCTCCAAGACGTGATCGCCGACGGCGAGCTCGGTCGGCTAGACGAGGAGGCCGCGCTGAAGGTGGTGGTCGACATCGCGGGCGCGCTGGCGGCGCTGCACGATCAAGGCCTCGTTCACCGCGACGTCAAGCCAGGCAACGTCATCTGGTCTGAAGAGCGCGGCGGCGTGCTGATCGACCTCGGCTTCGCGCTGCAGGGCGACGGCGAAGGCGGCGGCGACACGACGGCCGGCACCGTGCACTACATCGCGCCGGAGCAGGCCCGCGGCGAGGGCGGGCTCGACGTTCGGGCCGACATCTACGCGCTCGGCGCGACGCTCTATCATCTGACGACCGGGTCTCTGCCTTTTGAGGGCAAGACCTCGGAGGAGGTGCTCGCCAAGCAGGTCTTGGAGTCGTTGAGCGGCGACCGTATCCGCGCGCTCGGGCTCTCTGTTCAGCTGCGCTACTTCCTCGAGAAGATGATGGCCAAAGACGTCGAGATGCGCTTTCAGAGCCCGCAGCAGCTGGTCGAGGAGGTCGGCGTGTTCCGCGAGCAGCGGCGTCACGAGCGCGCGATGGAGCAGCGACAGAGCGCG
The DNA here is from genome assembly GCA_036160175.1 of Planctomycetota bacterium. Taxonomy (GTDB): domain Bacteria; phylum Planctomycetota; class UBA1135; order UBA1135; family UBA2386. Next base: position 541 of record JAYYEE010000094.1, on the reverse strand, counting down.
CGGCCGCGGCTCGGCCAGCAGCGTCGGGACGGCTCAAGGCTCCGGCGCCGCCGCCGATGACCGCGCCGCCCGAGGGCTTCCCGTTCCGCTGGTCGTGCCGGCGCTCGGGCAACTGCTGCGCGGTGCCCGGTGGCTTCGTGCGCGTCGACGCGCGGGAGCGCGCCGCGCTGGCCAGCCACCTCGGCATGACCGAGGAGGCGTTCGCTCGCAGGTATCTCCAGGCAGACGGGACGCGTTTGAAGGAGGGGCTGGGTAACCGCTGCGTGTTCCTGGAGGACGGGGAGCACGCGGCATGCAGCGTCTACGAGGCGCGGCCGCAGAAGTGTCGGGACTGGCCGTTCTGGCCCGAGGCGCTGCAGGACCCAGCGCTGATGGCGCGGATGCTCCGCACCTGCCCAGGGATCGAGCCGGATTGATCGCCGGGGCGGCGCGGCAGCGCGCGACGCGCCGCCACGTCGTGCGGCGTAGATACACCGAGCGCGGCGTGTGGGCGGTTGCGCGCGCGCCGTCGACGCGGGCGCGGGCGCCGGGGCGGTGCACG
>JAYYEE010000093.1:0-6608 GCA_036160175.1 Planctomycetota bacterium | reverse complement strand
GTCAAGGCCGGCGCCGAGGCGCAGAAGCGCGTCGCGTTCGTGCGCGGCGAGGGCGACGACGCCTACGTCACGGATCTGCTGACCAAGGACAAGTTCGACTCGCTGTACGAGGACGGCACGACCGAGCTCGAGCCGGGCAAGTTCCAGAAGCTCGCCAACGCCGAACTCTACCAGTCGTGGAACGCGTTCTTCGTCGTGCTGATGACGCCGTTCGTGATGATGTTCTTCCTGCGCCTCCAGCGTCGGAAGGTCGACTTCTCGACGGCGCGCAAGATCCTGTTCGGGATGATCATCACGGCCCTCGCCGCGGGCTTTATGGCCGTCGCTGGCTTCCTCAGCAACAACGGCGAGATGAAGGTCTCGGGCATGTGGCTGATGGGCTTCTACGGGATCATCACGGTGGGTGAGCTGTTCCTGTCGCCGATGGCGCTGTCGCTCGTCACCAAGCTGACGCCCAAGCGCTTCGTCGGCCTGACCATGGGCGGCTGGTTCTTCGCGACCGCCGTCGGCAACAAGTTCAGCGGCTTCCTCGGCGTCGTGCAGGGCGCGATGAGCCCGTCGATGTTCTTCTTGGTGATCGTCGCGGCTGCCAGCGCGGTCGCCTTCTACATCCTCTCGGTGCTGCCGAGGTTGGACGCGGCGATCAAGAAGTACGGCGCCTGACGCCGATGAGACCGCTCGGTCGCGCGCAGCCCTCCCCCGCAGCGGCGGGGGAGGGCTGTTGCGTTTGCGGCCGACCCTGCGACAACTGGAGATCATGACCGCCATCCAGCAAGAGCCCGACCGCATCGCCGCGCTGGACGGCGTGCGCGGCGTCGCCATCCTGCTCGTGCTGGTTATGCACAGCCTCTACATCGGGCCGCTGTTCGGGCTCGACGTGATGGCGCACCCTTACGCGCGCGTCGCGTGGCTCGGCTGGAGCGGCGTCGACGTCTTCTTCGTGCTCAGCGGCTTCTTGATCACCGGCATCTTGGTGCGCAGCAAGGGGCGCCCGCACTACTTCCGCAACTTCTACGCGCGGCGCTCGCTGCGGATCTTCCCGCTCTACTACCTCGTCGTCGGCTTGCTGCTGTTCGCGTTGCCGAACCGCAACGTCGAGGACGGCGACGTCTTGCCGCACCTGCTGTACTACCAGAACTTCCTCTACGCCTTCCCGCAGGGGGCGCATGACGCGGCGCTCGAGGTGACGTGGTCGCTGGCGATCGAGGAGCAGTTCTACTTGCTGTGGCCGCTGCTGGTTTGGCTGCTGTCGCTGCGGGGGCTGCGGGTGCTCTGCGTCGGGGCGATCGTCGGCGCGATCGGCCTGCGCTTGTGGCTGGTCGGGCAGGGCCTGGAGCGCACGCACTTCTTGACGCCCTGCAGGCTCGACACGCTGGCCGCCGGCGCGCTGCTGGCCGTCACGCCGAAGCCTGCCGCGTGGTTCGGCTGGGTCGCGACGCCGCTCGGGGTCTTCGGCCTAGTCTGGACGGCGTCGGCGTGCGGCGTGTCGCTGCCGATCGCGCCTGCGATGCAGCAGGTCGGCCTCGTCTGCACGCTGCTGATGGGGGTCGGCGCGCTGACGCTGGCGCGCTCGTCGGCGATGCTCCAGCCCGTGTTCGGGCTCTCCGCGCTGCGCCTCTTGGGCAAGTACAGCTACTGCATCTACCTGACGCACATGCTGGTCATCGAGTGGCTGGCCCGCAAGCTGCAGGCCATGGGGCCCGATCTCACAGGCGCGCTGCAGGGGTGGTCGCCGCCGCTGCTCACCGTCGCGTTCACGCTGGCGGTGGTCGCGCACTGCTTGGTGCTCGGCTTCGTCAGCTTCCACGCGTTCGAGCAGTGGTTCCTGCGCCTAAAGCGCTTCTTCCCCTCCGGGGCGTGAAGAACGGGCGCGTTGGCGCGCGAGCGCTCATGGCAGGGCGCTCGGCAGCGCCGCTTCGCGCGGTCACCTTGTCGCGACGTTTGCGACCAGCGCGAGGCTCGCTGCGTGCTCGCCCCCGAGTTACGAGGGCGAGCAGCGCACGATCAGTAGCCGATCGTGCAGGCGACGCCGTTCGAGGTCAGCGTGCCGAGGCCAAAGGCGTTGTTGAGGTTCGTGCCGAACACCGCGCTCTGGCAGTAGACGTTGAAGCCGCTGAGCGCGGTGTTCACGGGGATCGCGAAGGCGGTCCACGTGACCGAGGTGCTGCCAGGCGGCACCACGGAGAACGTGGCCACGCCTACGTTCGCGTTGCTGAAGCACCCCGGCATCCCAACGCTGTCGAGCGGCAGCGCGGACTGCGCCGTCCCGATGTAGCCGAGGTGGCCGACAGCGTTGGCGTCGAGGCCGTCCGTCCGCAGCGTGAACGGGTTGCTGGCCGTGCTGCTAACGTAGGGGTCCGACGCCGCGCTGAGCGTCAGACCGCCGCAGCCCTGTCCGTAAGAGAGCGCCGTCGCCGCGTTGATCCGCAGCGAGTCGATGACCAGCGCGTTCATAACTGCGTTGACGCTCAAGCACTCACGGTGCGTAAAGTAGACGCCGCCGACGCACGGCGCGCTCACGGTGCCGGTGAAGACTTGACCGTCGTCGCGGCCGTAGGTGCCGCCGAAGTTCGCGCGGATGTTGCCGTCGACGACGCTCAAGCGCAGGCGCTGCCAGCCGTCGTTGGACCCCGTGACGATCGGGATCTGCGCCAGGATCGTGAAGTCGCCGCCGCCGTCGTTGAGGTCAACCAGGAAGAGGTCGGAGTTGATGGCCGTGCGCGTCTGCATCCACGCGATGCCGGTGTGTCCAGATTGGTTCGCGCAGTTGATGTGCTGCAGGTAGCCGCCGACGTCGGGGAGCTCACCGAACGAGTCCGCGGTGCCGGCGACGCCGATGACCCAGCTCTCGCCGTCATCGGCGTCGAACCCAGTGGCGTCGATGCCCGCGAGGTGCACGTAGCACTCCACCACGCCGTCGGCGCTCGGGCTGCCACCGTACCAGTTGCTGTTGCCGCCCGCTGTGTCGGACCACAGCGACGCGAGGCCGCCTTGCGGCGACGGCGGCCGCGGGATGTCTAGGCCAGCTGGGTCGACCGTCGTGCCGGGCACGAAAGAGTGCAGGAAGTCGACGGTGTCGCCGACGGCGCCGTCGAACTCGTTGACGTAGCTGTCGCCAGCAAAGCCGCCGTTGTTGGACGCGCCCGGCGACCACTCCTTGACGATGAAGTCGCAGCCGTTGACGTCCGTGTCTTGACCGTCGCGCGAGCGGCTGGCCGAGTTGCACCGCGCGTTCTCGTGAAGCTGGATGGCCCCGTAGATGCCGGTGCCTTCGATCCAGGTCGGGAGCGGGTTCGTCCAGTCAGCGACCTCCCAGAGCACGCTGTCGACGACTACGCCGTTCGCGTCCGAGATGTAGAGGCCGTCTGCGCCGTTCTCTAGGTTGATGCCGTTAGCTGAGAGGTCGATGGTGTAGACGGCTGGGTCGAGGTCGCTGCTGATCAGGTAGAACTCGCCGGCGTTCAAGATCGTGCCGGCGGGGATCGTGATCGAGCCGTTGCTCGTGCTGCTCGAGGTGCCGTCTTCGCCGTTCAGCGTCCAGCCGGAGATGTCGGTCGTGACGTTGGCGTAGAGCTCAACAAACTCGTAGTTGTCGCTGCCGCTGTCGTCGTAGTTGAACTCATTGATGACGACGGGCGCTTGCGCATGCAGCGCGGAGGTTAGGAGCGCAGCAGACGCAAACAGATAGGTAGAGGCGTGGGACTTCATGGTGCTTGTCGAGGTTGGTGTCGGAGGGATAGAGATGCCGCTGTCAACGGCGCGAGCGCTCGGCAGGTGTGCTCGTGAGCGTGCTTTGTAGCTCGCATCGGATGAGTTGACAATCGAGTGCGGCGCTGCGTCGCCTTCGGCGTCCGAAGTTTGCGGGGGCTTATGAGCGGCGCGCCGTATGTCGTACGCGAGCGATCGGAATTTGAGATCCTGCTCCGCCGCTCTGTAGCTGCTGGGTCGCGCGTGATGGAGAAAGCGCCGATGAGGTCTGTCCGCGCCATCGCGGCCGTCGCCTACTCGGCGATGCTATCGACCGCGCAGTGCGTGCACGCGGGTGACGGGGCGCTCTCCTAAAGCGCCGGCGCGCAACTTTGCGGGCGGCGTGAACGTGCCCTCACATACGAGGGCTTTGAGCATCGACTCTGCAGCGTCCCAGCCAGCTTGGTGCGACTTCGAGCCGCTGATCCCGTAGTTGAGCCAGAGAAACGCTGGGTCGACCTCACCCTCTGCAGGCGGGCGGCTCCCTATGACGAGGCTGAAGCGCGCCGGGCCGACCGCGTCCAGTTCGCCCGTATGAAGCGTCGCGGACTCAAGCGTTCGGTCAGATGTGCCGCCCGAGCTGCCTGCGAACGAACCTGAGCGTCGGGTCATCTCCCATTCGCCGCCGCCGGAATGAAACGTGATCGACGTGTCCTTGGCGCGCGTGCAGCCACGCTCGGCTAATCAATCCTCGAAGCGCTGCGTGGAGTCGCGCCATTTGGTGACGTTCTCGACGCCCGTGACGATGTTGCCGTAATTGGTCGCGGACTCACTCGGGCTGATCACGAAGAGGGCGACGCCAAGGAGCAGCGCGACGATCGCCGTCATTGGCATGACCTTTCTAGACATACCATCAGGTTATTCCGCTGATAGACGGCAGGCTAATAGTGGTTGGAGTAGTCGTCCGAGAACGGCAGCGCGTCGACGAACTTCCTGCCGTAGCCCTTGGTGCGGATCCGTGGGTCCATGACCACGACCTTGCCGCGGTCGCGCTGGCCGCGGATCAGCCGGCCGAAGCCCTGACGGAACTTGAGGATCGCCTCAGGCAGCGAGTGCTCGCCAAACGGCTCCTGGCCGCGCTGCTTCATCAGGTCCATCCGCGCCTGCGTCAGCGGGTGGCCCGGGCTCGCAAACGGCAGGCGCGTCACGACCAGCAGCGTCAGCGCGTCGCCAGGAACGTCGATGCCCTCCCAGAGGCTGTCGGTGCCGATCAGGACCGACGTCGCCTCGTCGCGCTTGCGCTCGAGCAGCCGCGCGAGCGGCTGCTCCCCCTGCACCAGCAGCTCGACGCCCTCGGCGTTGCACGCCGGCCGCAGCTGCTGCGCGAGGAAGCGCACGAAGTCCCACGACGTGCAAAGGATCAGCGCCCGCCCGCCGTTCTCCAGGATGTGGCGCTCGCAGCGCTCGGTGACCTCGCGACGGTAGCTGTGGGACTCGCGCGACGGGTCTGGCATCGCCTCCTCGATCACGAAGTCGACGGCGCGGTCGTAGTCGAACGGTGACCCGACTCGCAGGGTCTCTGTCTGGTCGAGGCCGATCTGCTTACGCATCCACGAGAACTGGTCGTCGTCGCCTGTCGCTAGCGTCGCGCTGGTCAAGATCGTCGTCGCGCCGCCCTCGAAGAGGTGCTGCCGGAGCGCCGCGCTGACGTCGAGGGGCGCGGCGCAAAGCTGCGGGCCGCGCCGCGACGGCTCAAGCCACCGGACTAGCGGCGTCTCCGCGTCTGGGTTCGGCGTGCACAGGGCCTTGAGCATCTGGCAGAGGCTGTCGAGGCCGCTCGCGCGCGCCTGCAGCTCCATCTGCGCGTCGACCTGCTCGGTGCGCGTCGCCGCAGAAGACAGCTCGAGGCTGAGCGCGCGCAGGACCGGCGACAGCGTCTCTTGGATCACCTCGCCGTGCAGCGCCACGCTGTCCGACTGCGCGCCGCCCGGCTGGACGCGGCCTTGCAGCGCGTCGAAGAACGCGTCGTTCAGCTGTTGGGCTTCCTCCCACAGCAGCTTGGCTGCGCCTGACCCGTGCCGCGACAACAGCGTGCGCTCGCCGCGCCGCTTGTGGATGCGGCGCAGGTGCCAGCTGACCGTGGTCCGGCCGAGGCGGAGGCCGAGGCTCTCGGTGGCGGTCCGCTCCAGGTGGTGGGCCTCGTCGAAGATGACCACGCGGTGCGCTGGCAGGTACGACGCGCCGGCGATGCGCAGCGCGAGGTCGGCGAAGTAGAGCGCGTGGTTGACGACCAGCACCTGCGCGGTCTGCATGCGCCGCCGCGCGCGTTGCCAGTAGCACTGGTCGTAGTGCTTGCAGGCGCGCTGCAGGCAGTTGCCGTGCTCCGCTTGCACGGCCTCCCAGATCTCGGGGCGCGGCGGGGAGTCCAGCTCTTGGCGCGTCCCGTCGCCGGCGTTCAGCGACCAGTCGACGATCTTGCGCATCTGGGCGTGGCGCTCAGGGTCGTCGAACAAGCCCTGCTGGTCGCGCTCTGCTTGGTGCATGCGGCGCAGGCAGAGGTAGTTGTTACGGCCGATCGCGGTCACCGACGACCACTCGAACGGCAGCACCGCGTGCAAGAACGGCAGGTCTTTGCGCTCGAGCTGCTCTTGCAGCGCGATCGTGCGGGTAGAGATCACGACCGGCCCGTCGCCTTGGTGCTGGTCGGCGTGCATCGCCGCCGGCAGCAAGTACGCGAACGACTTGCCGGTGCCCGTCCCGGCCTCGGCGACCAAGTGCTTGCCGTGCTTAAGCGCGCGCTCGACCGCGAGGCTCAGCGCGAGCTGCTGCGGCCGCGCCTCGAAGTCCTCGAGGCGGCGCGCGATGGGGCCTTCGGGGCCCAGCAGCGAGGTCACGTCCAGCGGCGTCTCAGTCACTGGCGA
>JAYYEE010000092.1:0-4005 GCA_036160175.1 Planctomycetota bacterium | reverse complement strand
AGCCCCCCCAGCGCCGCCGCGTTCCCCCAAACGCAGCTGCCGGGGCCCTCACGACCAGCGGCGACGCCGGTCGGGAGGTCCGCGCAGAAGAAGGCTGCCGTGATGCGTTGGATGCGCAAGGTGCACCGCTACAGCGGACTCGGACTGCTGCCTTGGGTGCTGATCTACGGCATCAGCGGCTTCCTGTTCAACCACGGCGGGTCCTCATCCTCGCCCAGGATGCTGCCGATCGCGCCACAAGATGCACCGGAGCAGCCGGCGAACGAGGCCGCCTTCGGCGAGCGCCTGCTCATGACCATCGGCGAACGACCCACCGACTTCGACGCGAGCCTGTCAGGCGCTTGGAGCTTTGACTTCAGCTCACCTGAAGACGGCAGCCGCTACCGCCTGTCGATGCCGATCGACGCTGCGGAGGCGTCACTCACGGAGCGAGCTGCGCGCACGTCGACCACCATCACTTATCCACGCAACACGTTCGCAGATGCCCGCGAAGCCGCCGAGTTCGCGGCCGCCGCGACGCTCGAGCGCAGCGGCGTCCCGCATGCGTCCCTGCGCGTGACGAGCGGGCCCTCGCTGCGCATCCAGCAAGGAGACCGACACTGGTTCACGACGCTGACACGCGATCGCGTCAGCGAGAGCCACGCGCGCGCGTTTGACTTTGGCCGCCTGATGCGCCGGCTCCATGTCACGCACGGCTACGGACGAGACGCGTGGTCGCGCGTCATCTGGGCCGTGTTCGTCGACGTGATGGCCGCCGCGATGGTCCTGTGGGCCGTCACCGGCGTCGCCATGTGGTGGCAAAAGAAGAGCCTCCGCGCGGCCGGCGGCGCCGTCATCGCTGCTGCGTTCGGCGGCGGCGTCCTCCTCATCCTCTGCCTCCAGGCACAGTTCAACAACTGACAGAGACACCATTCGAAGGGGAGGGCTGGCTCCGGGAAGGGGAAGGCTCCGAGAGACACACGTGCAGTGAGTCGACGTCAGCTCTCCCCCTCTTTCTCACATGTGCAACAAGACAAACCTCAGTGCGGCCGGACCGTTCCGCGTCGACCTCTGCAGCTGCGGCTCCGTCCACGTCCACCTCGGCCCCGCCATGGTGCGAGTCACACCAGACTCGCTCCCCAAGCTCGCCGCCGTCCTCGAACTCGCCAGCGATCGCCTGCCGGCCGTTCAGCGCGCCCTCGCGCCGACCTCGGAAGGCGACGCGACCGACCGGAACTGACCTCGATCCGACCATCCAAACCGATCCCGACCATGAACAACAAGCTCCTCATCCCTGCGGCGGCGCTCCTGCTGGCCAGCATCTCCGTCGGCCAAGAGGCCGCTGAAGCGACCTCTTCGTCCGAAACACCTGCGCTGCGCACGGTCCGCCCCCCCTTGATGCCGCATGCGATCACCAGCTTCGGCGCCTGCCGCGTCGGCGCGTGGCTCTATGTCTTCGGCGGCCACATCGGTCGCGCGCACGCGCACAGCAAGGACAACGTCATCGGCGCATTCCGCCGCCTCAACATGATCGACGGCTCCTCCTGGCAGGAGCTCCCCCCCGGACCCGCGCTGCAGGGCACGGCGCTCGTCGCCGCACCCGACGGCACGATGTACCGCGTCGGCGGCACCGACGCGCGCAACGAGCCGGGAGCAGACGATGACATGCACTCGACCTCATCCGTGCAACGCTTCGACCCGGCGACGGGAAAGTGGACTGAGATGACGCCGCTGCCAGAGCCGCGCTCGTCGCACGATGCCATCGTCTGCGACAACAAGCTCTATGTCGTCGGAGGATGGGAGCTAGACGGTGACGACGGCGAGTGGCACGAGACCTGCTGGGTCGCCGACCTCGCCTCGCAGCCGCTCACGTGGCAGGCGATGCCGCCGCTCGACGACGTCCGTCGCGCCTGCGCAGTCGCGACCTTCGACGGCAAGGTCGCCGTGCTCGGCGGCATCAACGGGCGCAAGATGATCTCATCCATCCGCGTCTTTGACCCGGAGGCCAACGCCTGGAGCAACGGTCCCGACCTCCCAGGCGCGGCGTTCGGCACGGCTGCGCTCGGCGTCGGCGAAGACCTATACGCCACGCTCATGGACGGCCGCGTGATGAAGTGGGACGGCGCCGCCGACAGCGAGTGGCAACCAGTCGCACAGCTGGAGATGGCGCGCTTCTTCCACCGCATGGTGCCAGCGCTCGACCGAGGCCACATCCTTGCGTTTGGCGGCGCCAACATGGGCGGCCACATGCGCACGATGGAGCAAGTCGCGATCACCGACGGCGCCGCGCCGGCGCTGCGCGAGTATGTGATCCCGGCGCCGTCGAAGGTCGCCTACCGCCAGGCGCTGCTGCTCCAAAACGACACGATCTGGGCGCTCGGCGGAAACCGCGGCAACCCTGGCGAGCGCTTCGCGCCCGAGCAGTTCGCCACCGACGTCTGGAAGGTCGACCTGACGACCATGAGCGCTAAGAAGGTCGGCGACCTCCCCGAAGGCTGCCAGTCCATGGCGAGCGTCACGTGGGGCGGCCGCCGCGAGAACCTCGTGGTCGGTGGCCTCGGGCCGATCGACGGCGCCGTGAAGAGCCGCAGCGGCGCGTTCCGCTGGGACATGCGCCGACGTCAAGCGCTCCCCTACGACGCGGCCCTCGAGGCGCCGCGCACGCAGTGCCAAGTCGTGCGATACGACGACAAGGTCTACGTGATCGGCGGTATCGACTTTATGCCCGACGGCGACGGCGGCTCGACCAAGGGAGACACGCGCGAGGTCCTCGTGTTTGACCCCGCGGCCGACGAGCCGAAGTTCGCGCGCGCCGGGATCCGCCTGCCGCGACCGCGCCGCTCGTTCGGCGCCGCCGTCATCGGCAGCAAGCTCTACTTGATCGGCGGCCTCGGCGAAGGCTTCCAGCACGCTGGTCCGTGCGACGTCTACGACTTCGAGAGCGGCACGTGGACCGAGCAACAGGCACCGGCGGCCTGGGTCTCACCGCAGGTCACGACGATCGGTGAGACCATCTACGTCGCGTGCGGCGGCACCATGCGCGGCCAGCGCTTCACGCAGGACCGCTCCGTCGCCGCATTCCACGAAGGCCAGGGCTGGGAGACGGTCGTCGCAGAGTTGCCGTTCCCGACGCGACACGTGCAGATGCTGACCAACGGCAACCGCTTGGTCTTCTACTCCGTAGGCAACGAGCAGCGCGACCGCATCGTCATCCGCACGCTCGAGCCAGATCCCGCGGTGCTAGCGCCGCGACCGTCGTTCCACCGCTAGCGCAGCGACCCTGCGGCTGGCGCAGCGTCGGCCGCCGAATATCCGTCACACCGTAAAACTGCCTGCGCACGCAGGCGGGAGGGCCACGCATTGTGACTCGCGGATGACACAACTGCCGCGCTTCCAACGGATAGTCCTACGCCTCGTGGGTCTCATCTTGCTCGGAGCGTGCCAGAAGCACGTGTCGCTGTCGGACATGCAGCCGTTGCACCAGTCCGAGGAGCGCATCACTGCGCGGCTCGCCGAGGCGCGTCGCGAGGGACGCCTGCGCGGCGCGATGGTCCTCGCGACCTGTAACCGCTTCGAGATCCTCGTAGACACCGACGACGAGGCGCAGGCCGTCCAGGATGAGTTCCTCTCCGGCTACGGCGTCCCGGTGATCGCGCACGCGGACGGGGACGCCGTGGCCCACCTGATCCGCGTCGCCGCCGGCCTCGAGTCGATGGGCCTGGGCGACGACCAGATCGTAGGCCAGGTCGGGCAGGCGTTCCGCGAGTCGGACGCCCGCGGCATGCTCGGAAAGGGCCTGCACATGGTCTACTCCCGCGTGATGCGCGCGGCGCGCAAGGCGCGCCAGTCCCGCCCCGCCGTCTCGGCGCCACGCTCCGTGGCTGAGCTGGGCGCGCGCATCTGCCGTGAGGCCGGCGCGCGCGTCGCCATCATCGGCGCGGGCACGACCGCGCAGACCGCCGCGGAGAGCCTGCGAGACCTCGGCGCGACCGAGCTGCACTTCGCCAACCGCACGCGCGCGAACGC
>JAYYEE010000091.1:0-2628 GCA_036160175.1 Planctomycetota bacterium | reverse complement strand
GATCAGTTGCCGGCGCTCGCCGCCGTGGCGTTCGAGAGCACGAAGCCGAACGCGTTGGCCGCGCCGTCCAGGACGGCGGCCTGCTGGTAGAACTGGAAGCAGGTCAGGGCCGAGTTGTTCGGCACCGACACGCTGAACGGCGCCGGCGTGCCAGGCAGGGTCGTCAGCGTCGACGTGACTTCCGTGCTGGTCGCCAGGTTACAGCCAGGCGCACCCAGGATCGCCAGGTCCAGCGGCAGCGGCAGGCCGTTGAACGTGTCCTTGCTCACGCCGATGATCATCAGCGCGATGCTCGGAGCAGGCAGTTGGGCGTCCAACTCCAGGTCGAGCGAGCCGCCGAGCTGCGGCAGCGACGTCACCGAGAGGCTCGGGACGGAGCCGGCCGAGTTGACGCAGCCCGACGCGAACGGGCCAGCAGCGGCCATGCCTGCGGTCGCGCAGGTTTCGTAGGCGAGTCGGCCGTTCCACAGACGCGGCTGGAAGGCGCACGGGCCGAGGGTGCCGGTCGTGACCGAGCAGCCTACGCCGTTCGGGTGGATCACGATGTCGGCGTTGCCATAAGGCGACGCGCCGGGACCGTTGGTGTAGGAAACCTGCATCGCGGCGCCAGCTTGGTCAGCCTGGAAGACCGCCACGCCGTAGTCGCCAGCCGGGAGGAAGAACGACTGGCCCAGCGACACCGAAGCGAGCTCCGGAGCGCCGACCGTGCCAGTGCCGTTGAAGGTCGCCGGGCCGCCGCCGGCCAGGGTCCACTCAGCCGGGATGCCTTCCTTGCCGACGTGCGAGCCGGGCGTGATGTAGATCTCGACGTCCGCCGTGCCGGCGAAGCCGTAGACACCGACCTGAACGCCCGTGATGTTCACGCCTTCGGCGGGCCCGACCTGCATGTCCCAGTAGGTCCCGACGCCGTTGGCCGACGCGGTGCCGTTGCCGCCCGTGGTCGGGCCGCTGGCCACGCCGAAGCCGGTCGCGCTGACCCCGCGGACGAGCGTGTCCGTGAAGCAGCCGCCCGCGCCCGTCACCGTGAGGGTGCAGTTCGGTAGGTCGAGGATCGGGGCCGGGACCGTCTGAACGTAGACCGGGTTTTGGGTCGTGTCGTCGACGTTGCCGTCACCGTCGAAGTCCCACGCCCACGCCGTCGGCGTCGGGGTCGAGGTGTCCGTGAACTGCCACACGCCGGAGCCCGGGGCGACCTCCGTCGGGGTGCCGAAGTCGGCGACCACGTCGTCGACCGCGACCGCACCCACGACCGTGTTGGTGTTCGTGCCGTTCGTCGCGTCGCTGACCGTCAGCGTGACGTCGTACGAACCACACGCACCATAGGCCCAAGTGGCCGTCGGGCCGGTCGCGTCCGTGACGCCGTCACCGTCAAAGTCCCAGTCCTGGCTCAGGATGCCGCCAGGATCGCTCGTGAACGAGGTGTCCGTAAACGTCACGATCAGCGGCGACGCGCCGGCGTTGGGGGTCGCCGTGAAGCTGGCGAACAGGCCGGAAGGCGGCGTCGTGTAGATGGTCACGCGGCCGATCGAACCCGCGGCGCCGTTGAACGTGGCGGCCGTCGCGTAGCCCGGGTCGCCGATGTCCCACTGCACACCGGCGCGGAACATGGTCGTCGAGACGCCTTCGACCGGCGTGGCGTAGGTGCCGCCGCCGGCGCCGTAGCTGTTGTGCGCCGAGAACTGGCCGGTCGTCGCCGGGGACCAGTTGCCGACGACCTCGACGAGGTCGCCGGTGAAGACCTGGATCGGTCCGTTCGAAGGCGTCATCAGGCAGTTGCCGTTCGCGCCAGCGGCGTTGCCGACGCTGTAGAAGACCTCAACGCCGTTGACGGCGACGCGCACGCCGCCGGTGTCGCCGGCCTGGAAGGCCGTGGCGTCGAGCTCGGTGTCTTGGATGAAGAAGTCGTTTTGCGCCGTGAAGCTAAAGCCGCGGCTGAAGCCGTTGTAGACGACCGTTGCAGCCGGCGGGAGCACCGGCGTGCCGGACTGCGCGAACGCAGGCGCGGCCAGCGCAGCGAGCGCGACAGCGGAGAGGTAGGTGTTCTTGGACATGGATAGACGTTCTGTCATGGAGAGACGATGCGGCTGCCCAACGTGACAACCACCGCATAAAAGTCCTACGGGCAAACCGAATCGTCAAGTCGACGCGCAAGTTCGTTTGGCACCGTTACGCCCGAACGATAAGGAAGTTCGAGGCCAGGTGCGGGGACCAGACGGTGCCATGGGAGCTTGGCGTCGCAACCGCCCCAAATCCCAAATGGCCCAGCGGCAGGTCTCATCATGAGCCTGCCCAGCGACTGCGCACTAGGTCGTTATCGCGTCTGGCGCCAGAGCTTTACGCGGCCGCGCCCGCCGCTGCCGCGACGCGCCAGCTCTAGCAGGTCGGATTTTCCAAAGTCCACGACGATGCGCCCGCGCTCAGAGATCGCGTCGAGCGTGAGCTCGCCGTCGCCGAGCACTCCTCGGAACGCATGGGGCGCCCGATCGGTCGCGGCGACGCGCCAGTGCGCGAAGCGCTTGTCCAGACCGTTGAACCCCGTCACCTCCAGCTCCGTCAGCACCCCGTCTCGCTCGGTCATCCACAGCAAGAACCGCCCCTGACAGACGACGCGCGCGCGCACGCGTTGCC
>JAYYEE010000090.1:0-2835 GCA_036160175.1 Planctomycetota bacterium | reverse complement strand
CGAGCCGGCGGCGCCGAGCGGCTGCCCAGCGCGCACGTCGCAGAGGACGACGTCGCCAGAGCCGAGCACGTCCTCGAGCAAACCCTCGAGGGGATACACCTCGGCGAGCGAATGGCGCCCTGCCTCTTCGGCGTCGTGCGCCACGACCGCGCACTGCTCCCGGCCTGCGTCCACCGCGACGTAGATGACGCGCTCGACGCACGCCGCGCGACGACACGCCCGCGCGCCCAGCGACACGACCTCGGCGTCGTCGCCGCCGGCCGAGAGCCGCGGCAGCGCCTCTCCGAGCATCGCGACCTGCTCAAGCAGCCGCACCGAAGAGCCGTCCATGCTCTCCATGTCGTGCTCGAGCCGCTCGCGGCGCGCGATCGCCTCGAAGACCGACTCCACGAGCGCCTGCGCGCCCGAAGACGGCGGCAGCTCGGCGACCAGCTCGCCCGTCGGCAGCGCGACCCGCACCTCGTCGGCGCCAGCCTGACGGCCTAGATCGCGCTCTTCCACGCGCACGCGCACCCCATCGATCACCGACGGGATCGCCCGCAGCAGCTGGTCGCTGTCTGGGTGGAGGCTCATCGGGCCGACCCTGTCGCCGCGGTCAGGCGCACCCACTTGGTCATGCGCAGGCAGTTCCAGTCGCCCTCGCGGGCGTATTCGACCTCGTCCATGACGCTCCGAGCGATCGTGATGCCGAAGCCGCCGACCTCGGTCGGCACGCCCGCGTCGACTGACGTCGACTGCTCGCCGCGCATCGCGTCGAAAGCCAGCGGGTCAAAGGCCGGCCCTTGGTCGCGCAGCTCGATCTTGAGCTGATCCGCGGAGACGGCGAACGACACCTCCAACGGCTGACTCTCGCTGTCCCCGTAGGCGTGACGGAGCACGTTGGTCACCATCTCCTGGAGCGCCAACAGCACGTTGTAGCGCGTGCCCTCGGCGTCCGTATCGAACGACACTCCGCCCAGCAGGGTCTCGCCCGTCTGCCAGACGAGGCGCAGGTGGTCCATCGGACCCGCCAACTTGAGGGTTGCCTGTGCGAACATGGTGCCTGCCGAACAGGTCCCGTATCGGCATTCGCGCGGGCGTTCCTGAACCCTGGGGCGGCCCAGGCCACCCCCCTGCGGCCGGCGCCCGGCCAAATCCGGCGTGACCGTGAGGAACCTTGGCGCGGGCGCGCCCCGCGGGGTAGCCTTCGGGCTGCGGCGGCGAGCGCACCGGATGCTCCGATGCCATCGTCCGCAGGAGGGCCAGAACTTGAACGACCGACGCTTCCGCTCGAAGCGGCGACCGATCCGTTTGGTGACGTCGCCTTGGCACCCGGAGAACGCAGCCACGCGACCCGCCTCGCAGCGCTCAGGTCTCGGGCGAGGCCGCGCCGCAGCTTCAGCGCTGGCCGTAGCTTGCGTCGCCGCGTTGCTGCTGCTGCCGAGCTGCGCGAACCTCGGCGCGCACCCCGCGACGACCCGCTACGAGCCGCCGAAGACGGTCTCTTCAGCCGTAACGTTTGCTGCCTCCCCGATCCCGCCGGCCCAGGAGGTTGAATACCTTGAGCGTGCCCGCACCCCGGCCGCGCTGCTGCGGCGCGCGTGGCTCCAGCTAAAGCTGCAGCGCAACCAAGACGCGCTCGATTCTGCCGCGCAGGTCATCTTCACCCAACCAGCGCCGTCCGCCCACGTGGAAGCGTTCGCGCGCTACCTGCGCGCCGAAGCCTATCGAGCCAAGGGGCTCGAGCAGCGCGGCGCGTTCGATCTGCAGCGCGCGCAACAGCTCGCCTTGGACCCCGACCTGCAGCGTCGGCTCGGGGTCAAGCCGCGCGTCGCTCGCCCTCGGAACGCGAGCGCTCGCGCGGCCGCGCCCGTCGCCAACGTGGCGATCCAACGCCGCGGCGCTTGGAGACCCAAGCGCGAGAACCGCAGCAACCTCGACCGCATGCAGCGACCGAGCCGCGTGACGATCCACCACTCGGCGATGTACTTCCGCAGCACGGCGCCCAGCGCCGCCGCCGCGCAAATCAGCCGGATCCAGCGCGAGCACATGAACAATCGCGGCTACGGGGACATCGGCTACCACTTCCTGATCGACCCGAGCGGCCGCGTCTGGGAAGGGCGCGAGCTCCGCTGGCAAGGGGCGCACGCGAGCGGCGACAACAACATCGGGAACATCGGCATCTGCCTGCTCGGCAACTTCGTCCGCGAGCGAGGTGGTCAGGGCCCCACCAGCGATCAGATCCAATCGATGGAGCGCCTGGTCGTCTCGCTGATGCAGCGCTACCGAATGCGCCCCGACGCGCTGTATTGCCACAGCGACTTCAAGAGCACCGCCTGCCCTGGCCCGCGGATGGCGCCGATCGTCAAGCAGTTCGCGCGGCAGCTGCGAGCGCGCGGCTACACGGCGGAAGAAGACGAAGAGTAGGGCGCGCAGAGGCCGTTGCGCTGCGCGCATCCGCTACTATAGAGCCGCGTATGCGTCCCCTGCTGCTTGCCGCTGTCCTGTTGTCGCCGCTCGCCTGTGACGGCGGCGGCGGTGGGCCTCGCGAGGCTGGCGAACGCCCGGGCCTCGCGACCGAGATGACGGACCTCGCGCTCGCGCTCGACCACGACTTCGGCGTCTTGCCGCACGGCGCCGCGCGGACCCACGAATTCGAGATCGACCTTAGCCAGCTGGGCGAGCCCTACATCCCGCTCCGCGTGCACCTCGAGTGCTCCTGCGGACGCGCGGACCTCCGCTACCGCGACGAGGCCGGGCACGAGCGGTTCCCGGACGGCTCGGCGTTCGGACGCAACCTGCCAGCGACGGGCGAGCGTGCCTTCCTGCACATCGAGCTCGACACCCGCAAGAAGG
>JAYYEE010000089.1:0-13016 GCA_036160175.1 Planctomycetota bacterium | reverse complement strand
TGGCGACATGGGCGGCATGGGCGGCATGGGCGGCATGGGCGGTATGGGCGGCATGGGCGGCATGGGCTTCTAGTCCACGTCCCGCCACGACACCCCGGACGGCCCGGCGGCGCGCTTGCGTCGTCGGGCCGTTCTCGTTTGGCTGGGAGCCACATGGCCAGCGAGTTTGAATGTCGCGTCGGCTGCGGCGCCTGCTGCGTCGCGCCGTCGATCGAGACGCCGTTCTTCGGCATGCCCGCGGGCAAGCCCGCCGGCGTGCGCTGCGTGCACCTCGACGCACAGAACCGGTGCGCGATCTTCGGGCGACCCGAGCGGCCGCGCTGGTGCAACGACCTGCGCGCTGAGCCGTCGATGTGCGGCGACGACGACGCAGCCGCGATGCGCATCCTCGAGCAGCTCGAGCGGGACACGCGGCCGGGCCCCTAGAGCAGCCAGACTCTCAGCGCAGCATCTCCAGGCACATCGACTTGACGTCCGTGGCCGCGACGCGGTCGCGCGCCACCGAGCGGTCGCTGCACAAGAACACCGGGCCCTCGTCGTCCTCGTCGAAGATCCGGCCGTGGGAGCCCATCACCTGCGACGAGTCCGTCGAGATCACGTCCATCAGGTAGCGGAAGCCGAGCAGCTTCTTGGCGAGCACGCGGGCGACCTTCAACTTGGGGAAGCGGATCTTCGGGTCGACGAACAGCTCCGCCGGGTCGTAGCCAGGCTTGCGGTGGATGTCGACGCAGGTCGCGAAGTCCGGCCGGCGCGCCTCGTCGAGCCAGTAGTGGTACGCGAACCAGCAGCCGGGCTCGGCGACGCAGACGAGCTCACCGCTCCGCGCGTGGTCGATGTGCAGCTCCTTCTGCTGCTCGCGGTCCAGCACGCGCGCGACGCCCGGCGTCGCCTGCAGCAGCTGCCGGACCGGCTCGAGATCGGCCTGGTCGCGCACGTAGACGTGCGCGCACTGGTGGTCCGCGCAGACAAACGCGCGCGACGCGCCGCAGTCGAGCAGCTGGCCGTGGCTGGTCTCCTGCACCCGGAGCAGGCCGCGCTCGTGGAGCAGCCGGTTAAGGAAGACCGGCTTGTCGGCCTGCTCGATCCCGTACTCCGACAAGACAACGACGTGCGCGTCGCGCTCACGCGCCGCCTCGATCAGGCGCGCGCACTGCCCGTCTAGTTCTCGCACCGCTTGCTGGCTGCGCGGGTCGTCTGGCCCCCATCGCTGGTGGTCGTAGTCGAGGTGCGGCAGGTACACGAACATCAGGTCCGGGTCGTGCTGCCGCATCACGGACAGCGACGACGACGCGATCCACTCGCTGCTCTTGATGCCCGCGTTCGGGCCCCAGAAGTCAAACAGCGGGAAGTTGCCGAGCTCCTTTTGCAGCTCACGGTGCAGGTCCTGCGGCTCGCTGTAGAGGCCGGGCTTCTTCAGGCCGTTGGCATAGTACTCGGGTCGGGGCGTGACGCTCCAGTTCACGCCAGGCGCGTACATGTTCCACCACCAGAACATCTTCGCGGTGGTCATGCCCTGCGCGGCCGCGGCCTCGTAGAGCTTCTCGCCGCGCACGATCTGGTTGGGCTGCCGCCACAGCATGATCTGGGCGAGGTCGCGCCAGTACCAACCGTTGCCGACGGCGCCGTGCCCGGACGGCTGCAGCCCCGTGAGGAAGGACGCCTGCGCGGTGCAGGTGACCGCTGGGAAGACCGTGTCGAGGGGCGCCTGGAAGCCGTGCGCGCCGAGCCCGCGCAGCGCGGGCGCGTGCGCGAGGTCTTTGGGGCGCAGGCCGACAGCGAGGATGACGCAGAGCTTCACGGACGCAGCGTCACCGACGCATCTTCGCCGGTCAACTCGTGCTTGGTGACATGGCCGTCTGGCCAGCGGACCTCGATCGCGCCAGCACCCCCGGGGAACGCCAGTGCGGCCGACGACTGCGTCCGGTATCCGTCGCCGGCCACGACCTCGCGTACGCGCACCTTCCCGCTCGCCCCGGTCCAGACGAGCTTCGCACCGATGCCCGTCGGGTTGCCGTCCGGCCCGGCGAGCGTCACCTGCACGCCCCGAGGCTCGACGCGCGTCACGCTCGCGACGTCGTCGTTGCGCAGGTGCAGCACGCGCATGCGCTCAGCGCCGTCGCGCGCGCGCAGCAGCCCGCGGTGGTCGCCGCGGCGCGCGTCGAGGATCTCTGCGTCGACGCAGGTGGCGCCCTCGAACGTCATCCGCGCGCCGAGGCCGCCGTCGGCGCGCCCGGTCTCCGGTTCGGGAGAGAAGAAGTTATGCGCGACCCACACCTCGACCCCGCCCGTGGGCGCGTCCACAGCGAGCACGCCGAAGCCGGTGGACAACTGCGCGCGCCGCGGCAGCGCGTGCAGACGGAGCCGCCCCGCGTCGTTCTCGAACCAGACGTGACGGAGCTCGTTGCACGACAGCTCGAGGCACTCGTCGAGCTGTTCGCCGTAGATGTCGCCGAGCGTCGCCTTGGCGAACTGATCGAACGTCGGGAACTTCTCGCGCACGAACGGCATCGCTTGGCTGCTGCAGCTCAAGCCGCGGACCGGCAGCGTCCGGTCGCCAGAGCGCTTGGCCTCGACCACGTCCACGGTGCCGTTGTCGTCGAAGTCGCGCGCGAAGAGCTCCATCGGCTTCTTCGCGCTCGCCTTGTACTTCGTGTTGAGGCCGAGGTTGGTGACCACGAGGTCGAGGTCGCCGTCCTGGTCGAGGTCGGTCGAGATGACCCCGTTCCACAGCCCCCGGACGCCGTCGAGCCCGAGCGCCGCGGTGCGGTCGACGAGCTGCGCGCCGGCCTCGTTGCCGAGGACGCGCAACGGCTGCCACTGCGCCGCCACGACCAGGTCGACGAAGCCGTCGTCGTCGAGGTCGGTCCAGCACGCGCTCGACACCATCCCGAGGTCCCGACACATCGGCGCCACCTCGTCGGTCACGTCGACGAACCGGCCGCCGTCGTTGCGCAACAGCAAGCTCGGCGGCGCGTACGGGTAGCGGCCCGGCACCAACCGCCCGCCGACGAACAGGTCCACGTCGCCGTCGCGGTCGTAGTCCGCAGCGGCGACGCAGCTGGCGCTGATGCGCACGTCTGGGATCACGCCGTCAGGCGCGCGGGCGAAGCCGCCCGCGCCGTCGTTTACGTAGAGGCGGTCGCGGAGCAGCGACGTGTCGTCGCCGCACTCGTTGCTGCCGCTCGCGACGTACAGGTCGAGGTCGCCGTCGCTGTCGAAGTCGATGAAGGCGGCCCCCATGTCCTCGCAGCGACCGTCCTCGTCCCACGGGCCCGCGACCCGCAGGTCGTGACCGTCCGCGTCGAGGCGCCGCAGCAGCGCGCCAGGCTGACCAGTCGCGCCCCCGACCCAGACCGCGTCCCCTTCGGTCCCGAGCCGAGCCGCGGCGGCGCCTGGCCCAAGGCGAGACAGCCGGTGCGGCAGCAGCGGCTGCACGGCGTAGTCGTCGAAGTCGGCCTCGACGTGGCGACGCGCGGCGAAGTCTGGATTGGTCGAACCCTGCACCCTGGAGCGCTCGGCCACTTCGACCAGCCCGCTCGCCTGCCGAATGACCACGTGGTGATCGACTGGTACGTCTTGGAGCCGCTGCACGCGGCCGCCCGGCCACGTCACCCGCACCTCGTCGACCTGCGCCACGCCGCCGAGGCCGAAGTGCTCGACCGCCTCGCCCGCGCTCATGTAGCCGCGCGTCAGCGACACTTGGCGCGCGTGCGTCACCCCGCCGGCGTCGACCTCGACCTTAGCCCCGACGCCGCGGCTCTTGCCGTCTTCCCCGCGCAGCTCGACCAGCAGGCGACGCGTCCCCGAGGTGCGGTTCTCGAACACGCTAGCCTCAGCGTTGAGGTTGTTGGTGACGATGTCGAGGTCGCCGTCGCGGTCGAGGTCGACGACCACGGCGCCGTGCGTCACGCCCGACTCGTCGAGCCCCCACTCGCCGCCGACGTCCTCGAACTGCAGGTCGCCGACGTTGCGGCGCGCGATGTTCTTCTCGTCGACGCGCGGCATGTTGCGCATCACGTCGAGCGCGGCGTTGTAGCGCTTGTCCTTCCACAGCGCCTGCACCCGGTCGCCGATGTCTGGATTGTCCGCGAACACCGGGATGCCGTTGGTCGCGTAGAAGTCTTGTCGGCCGTCCTCGTCCAGGTCACAGAAGCGCACGGTCCAGGTCCAGTCCGTGCTCGCGAGCCCAGCCATGTGCGCGCACTCCAGGAAGCGCTCGGTGCCGGTGTTCACGTACAGCGCGTTGCGCATGTACTGCTGCGGGTCGCTGTTCATCAGGAACCAGCGGTGCTGGTCCATGTGGCCCATCAGCATCTTGCCCATGTAGTGGGTCGTGCTCGACATGTCGGCGACGCACAGGTCCATGCGACCGTCGTGGTCGATGTCGGCGAAGTCGCAGCCCATGCCAAAGAACGCCGTGTGCGGCAGGCGGCGGGTCACGTCCTCGAACGTGCCGTCGCCCCGGTTGCGCCACATCAGATCCGGCGACTGGAAGTCGTTGGCGACGTACAGGTCTTGCAGGCCGTCGTCGTCGAAGTCCCACCAGACGACGGAAAGTCCGTTGCCGTGGTCTTTGAGGCCGGCCTCTTCCGTCACGTCGACGAACGTCGCGTAGCCGTCGTTGCGGAACAGGCGGTCCTGCTGACCAGCCATGAACGTCCGGCCGTCCAACTCGAACGTCAGCTCAGGCGCGAGCAGCGCGCCCTTGTCCTTCTTGATCGCCGCAGGGGGCGTCGTCTCCTGCACGATCTCGCGCGCGAGCGTCGGCCGGAAGACGCGGTTGGTCAGCAGATAGAGGTCGAGGTCGCCGTCGTTGTCGTAGTCGGCGAAGGCGGCGCCGGTCGACGCGTAGGTCGCGCCGAGCCCGAACATCCCGGCCTTTTCGACGAACGTGCCGTCACCTTGGTTGACGAACAGGAGGTTCGGCGACTCGAGGTTGCAGACGTAGAGGTCGAGGTCGCCGTCGCCGTCGACGTCCGCGAAGCTCGCCGCGGTCCCCCACGCGTCGCCGCCGTCGAGGCCCGCGCCCGCGGTCGCCGTCACGTCCTCGAACTGCAGCGGCGCGGCCTGGCGGAACAGCTTGTTGGCGCCGTCCTGCGACACCAGGTAGAGGTCGGGCAGCCCGTCGCCGTCGTAGTCCCCGACGGTAAGCCCAGCGCCCATGTAGACGTAGGCGACGGTGTTCTCGCGGCGCAGCTCGTTCCGGAACGTCAGGCCTGTAGCGGCCGACGGGAGCTTCGCGAACCGCGGCCCGTCGACGACGACGCGGTCCGGCAGCGGGGAGGCTGTGACGACGGGGCCGGCCGACGCGGGGTCCTTCGAACAGGCCGCCGCGCCGAGGGCGACCGACAACCACAGCTTCGCCGCGCGCGACATGGCCGCGATCATCCACACCCGACGGGGGGCTCGACAAGGGCCTTGATGCACCCAAGCAGCATTCCGCAGGGTCTCCCTTTGCAGGTCCGTCTGGGGGGCGTAGTGTCGCGGCGCCCATGACGAACGACGACAGCAACGAAAAGACCCTGCCGCCGCCGTGGGACCGCATCTTCTCGCTGGCGACCCGCACGTTTGTCTGGGCGCTGCTGATCGCGGTCCTCTACATCCTGCGGCCGTTCTTGCTGCTCGTGTTCCTGACCTTCGTCTTCGCCTACATCCAGGCGCACGGGGTGGAGGGCTTGGGGCACCGCATCAAGAGCCGCGCGCTCCGCGTCGTGATCGTCGGGCTCGTGTTCCTCGGCACGCTGCTCGCCACCGGCTTCACCCTGTTGCCGCAGGTGCAGGACCAAGCCAAGCAGTTCCTGAACAACAAGGACGTCTACATCGCCGACGCCGACAAGCAGCTGAACTCGTTCTTGTCTGAGTATCCGTCGGTCTACACGTCGCTCGCCAACCAGAAGCGCGCGCTGCAAGAGGCGGGCGCGAGCGTCGAGGACGCGGGCGGCGCAGAAGATCCGTCGGGAGAGCCGCCGGCGCCGCCGAGCCCGCCGGCCGAGCCGGGTGACGACGCCGTCACCCAGCAGCTGCCCAACCTCCACCTGATCCGGGACCTCGTCGACAACATCGGAAAGTCCCTCGCGGAGAACCCCCTCGAGATCGGCCAGTCGGTCCTCTCGTCGGTCTCCTCGTTCCTATTGTCGCTGCTGTTCTCGTTGTTGATCGTCCTCGACCTCCTCAAGATCAAGCGCTGCGTTAAGGGCCTCGCGAACACCAAGATCGGCTTCATCTACGACGAGGTCGCAGACAACATCGCTGGCTTCGGCCGGGTGCTCGGGCGCGCGCTAGAGGCGCAGTTGTTCATCGCCATCTGCAACACGGTGCTGACGGCGGCGTGCATCTGGGTGATGGGGCTACCCAACCTGCTGGTCCTGTCGACGATCGTGTTCTTCTGCAGCTTCATCCCCGTCGCAGGCACGTTCATCAGCTCTACCCCCATCGCGCTGTTGGCGCTGCAAGGCGGCGGCGTCTCCGCGATGCTGATCGTGATCATCATGATCGTAGTGGTCCACCTCGTAGAGACCTACGTGCTCAACCCGCAGATCTACGGGCACCACATGCACATGAACCCGGTGCTGGTGCTCATCGTGCTCACGATCGGCGGCAAGCTGTTCGGTGTCTGGGGGCTAATCCTGGGGATCCCGATCGTGAACTACGTGTTCCGGCACGCGATCCGGCACCCCGCGGAGAGACCCGCCGAGACGTGAGCCAGGGCCCGGCGTAGCCGGGCTACCCGGCGCGGCCGAGCTACCCGGCTTAGCCGGGCTACCCGGCTTAGCCGGGCTAGATGACGCGCAGCGGGTCCCGGTCTGCCTTGGCGACCCTGACCGTGATGCCCTTGCCGAACTCGGCCGTCAGCCGCTTGCCAAGCACGCGGAGGAAGCCCCGCTCGGTGTTGCTGTGCCCAGCGAGGATCACCGAGGTCCCCGCCGCGACCGCCGCGAGCGCGTCGTGGTGAGACATCTCGCCGGTGACGAACACGTCGGCCGGGAGCCCGCGCAGCGCGCCGCTCCCCGCGCCCGCCGCGACCGCGATCGATCGCACCTTGCTGGGCGGCTTCGCGGGCCGGGCGACTTGCAGGTGCGTGACCCCGTATTGCGCCTTCAGCCGCTCTACGAGGGCGCTCCAAGCGATCGGCTTGGACAGCTCCGCGAAGCGGCCGTAGCCATCGCCGACCGCGTGGACCGCTTCGGGGACGACGTCGCCGACCGCGCCCTCCAGGAGCCAGTCGGCCAAGCCGCCCGGGGCGGCGTCGAGCGCCGTGTGGGGCGTGTAGACCGAGAAGCCCGCCAACAGCGCGCGGACGACGCGGCCCTGGGTCGCGTCGAGCGCGTCGAGCTGCTTGAGCCCCTTAAAGATCGGCGGGTGATACGCGACCACGAGGTCAGCGCCGAAGTCGACGGCCTCTTTGATCACCGCGTCGGTCAGGTCGATCGTCAGCAGACACTTGGCCACCTGCTCGCGCGCGGGGTCTGGGCGCATCAGCAGGCCGACGTTGTCCCACTCTGCCGCGAGCTCCAGCGGCGCGATCTCGTGCATCAGGTCGAGAACTTCTGCGAGGTCAGGTGCGGCCATGATCTATGAGGCGCCGGCGCTGACGATCGTCAGCCGGTCAGGGTGCAGGTGTCGCTCGGCGACCTCGCGGACGTCCTCGACGGTCACGGCGCGGACGAGGTCCGGGTAGCGCTCGACGAAGTCGTAGCCGAGCCCGAAGCGTCGCGCGCGGATCGCGTACGCCGCGAGGTTGCTGTTCCGCTCCAAGGCGAACACGTAGCTGCCGGTCAGGTAGTCCTTGACGTCTTGCAGCTCGTCCGCGCTCGGCGGCTGCTTCCGGATGGCGTCGATCTCGGCGAGGAAGCCCGCGACGGCGCGCTCGCGGTGCTCAGGCGACGTCCCGATGTAGGCAGTGAACGTGCCGGGCTCCTCGCCCGCGCTGCTCGAGATGCCCGCGCTCACCGAGTAGCAGAGCCCTTGCTCATCGCGCAGCTTGCGCGAACAGCGAGACGTGAAGCCAGGCCCAGAGCCGAGGATGTGGTCCATCACCGACAGCTTGTAGAAGTCCGGCTCCGTCCGTCGGATGCCCTTGTGGCCCAAGAAGACGTGCACCTGCTCACGGGGCATGGCGAGGTGCTGGTCGCTCGCGACGCCCAGCTCGACCTCAGGGTGCTGGCTGTGCTCGGGGGCCGCGCCGCGCAGCCCGCGGAAGGCCCGCTCCAGCCGGTCGAGCATCTCTTCGGGCTCGAACGGCCCCGACGCGGCGACGTAGCCGGCGCGCGGGCGGAACCACGTTCGGTGGTAGTCCCGGAGGTGCTTGGGCTTGATCGCCGCGACGCTCTCGAGCGTCCCTTGCATGGCGCGACCGAGCACGTGGTCGCCGTAGATCTCGGCGCGGAAGCGCCGGGCCGCGACCGTGCGCGGATCGTCGAGCTCGGCCTGCATCTCCGTCATCACCTCGGCCTGCACGCGCCGGACCTCCCGCGCGGGGAACGTCGGCTCCATGACCAGCTGCCGCAGCAGGTCGGTCGCCTTCTGCTGCTGCGTCGCTGGGCAGATGATCGCGCCGCCGCGGTGGTTCCCCTCAAGCATCGCGCCGAGCTCCTCGGCAGCCGCCGCGAGGCCGAGCGCGTCGTAGCGAGCCGTGCCCTCGTCGAGGCACTCACCCACCATGTTCGCCACGCCCGGCATCGCGACCGGGTCGTCCGCGACGCGGGTGTCCAGTGACACCGCGCAGGCGAACGTCTGCACGCCTGGGTTGTGGACAGCCAGCAGCGTCAGGCCGCTCTTGAGCTCGCGCTCAGCGACGTGCAAACGGATCGCGGCCTTGGTCACGACGCCCTCCTGCTGCGCTTGGCCTTCTTCGCCGCCTTCTTTGCGGCCTTCTTTGCGGCCTGCTTCGCCGCCTTCTTGGCAGACTTCTTCGCCGCTGGTCGGCGCCTCGGCGCAGCAGCCGCTGGCGGCGCAGCCGGCAACGCCCACGCGACGGTGGCGCGGTCGAAGTTGAAGTACTTCGCGGCGACCTCCTTGAGCTCGCGCTTCTTGATCGAGGCGTAGGTGGGGAGCACGTCCGCGAGCGTCCGGTAGCCGCCAGGCGTCCCGGCTTCGAAGCGCGCGAGCTTCATCGCGAGATCCAGCACCGTCTCGTCCTGGAATAAGAACGATGACTCGATCTGCGTGCGGATCCTGCGCAGATCACGCGCCGCGACGCCTTCATCGATCATCGCCGCGACCTCCTCGCGGATCGCGCGCTCCACCTTCTCCGGCGCCGCGCTAGAGTGCAGCTCACACAAGACGAAGAAGCCGCCGGGGTCTTGCCGGACCTCGTTCAGCACGCTCACGTCCGTGACGAGGCGGTCCTTGACGACGAGGCGGCGGTAGAGCCGGCTGTTCTTGCTGTTGCCGAGGTCGTGGGCGAGCAGGTCGAGCGCGTAGTCATCGCGCTCCCCCATCTTGCAGGTCGGGAACCCGATGCACATGCGCGCCACGCTGTGCGGAGTCTTCAGCACGACCCGGCGCTCGCCGCTGGGCTCCGGCTCACGGATCGCAACCGCGCGCTCAGCGACGCGCGGCTTCTTGCCAAACAGCTGCTCAATGCGCTTGCGGGTGCGCCGCTTGTCGATCGCCCCCACGATCGTCAGACACGCGCGGTTGGGCCCGTAGTGACGCTCATAGTAGCTGCGCATCTGGCCGACCGTGAGCCGCTCGAGCTCCTCGCGGTAGCCGATGACTGGGTGGTGGTACGGGTGCGTTTGGAACATCAGGCCCTCGACCGCCTGGTAGAGCGGTCGCCAGGGCTCGTCCTCGCCCATCGCGAGCTCCTCGAGCACGACGCTCTTCTCGCTCTCGAACTCGGCCGGGTCGAGCAAGCAGTCGCTCATGCGGCTGGCCTCGATCTCGAGCGCCGTCTCCCAACGATCTGCTGCGAGCGAGAAGTAGTAGGCAGTGCTGTCGGTGTCCGTAAAGGCGTTGTTGCTGCCGCCCATCTTGCTCGTCTGCTGGTCGATCGCGCCCTTCCCAAACTTGTCCGTTCCCTTGAACATCATGTGTTCGAGGAAGTGGGACAGGCCGGTCTCGCCAGTGCGCTCATCTCGCGAACCGATCTGATACCAGAGCACCGACGCGACGACCGGGAGGGAGCTCCGCTCCACCAAGAGCGCGCGGAAGCCGTGATCGAGCTCGACGACGTCGACGTCGGGCAGCATCTCAATGTCCATCTTCATCGGCGCAGGCTCACCTTCGGCTCTTGGTTCTGGTCGCCTTGCGGCGGCTCGCTGGCTTGGGCGGCAGCGGCTTGCGGCCCGCCTTGACGACCTTGCGCCCTTTGCTGCGCGGCGCGGCCTTCTCTTCTGAGAATCCGTCGTCAGCGCCGTCGCTGCGCGCGAGGTCTCGGAGGCGCGCGACCTCGCCCAGCTGCAAGAAGCGCCAGTCCCCGTCGCCGAGACCGTGCAGCGTCAGGCTGCCGATCCGGACGCGCTTCAGCGAGGACACCGGGTAGCCGAGCTTCGCGAAGACGCGGCGGATCTCGCGGTTCTTACCCTCCCGCAGGGTGACCTTGAGGTACGTGCGATCCTTGGTCATCCGGTCGACCTTGAGCTGCATGCCGCCCGTCGGGCCCTCAGCGAGCCAAACGCCGCCGCGCGCCTTCTCGAGGTGCCCGTCCTCGATGCATCCGCGCACGACCACCGAGTAGAGCTTGCTGATGCCATAGCTCGGGTGCGTCATCTCCTGCGCGAAGGCGCCGTCGTTGGTCACCAGCAGCAGCCCCTCGGAGTCCATGTCGAGGCGGCCGACGGTGAACACGCGGCCGCGGATCGTGGGCAGCAGGTCGACGACGCGCTTCTTTTGCTCGTGTGCCGCGTTGGTGCAGACGACGCCCTTGGGCTTGTTGAGGAGGACGTAGACCGACTTCTCCGGCTGTAGCCGAGTGCCGTCGAAGCGCACGTCGTCATCCAGCGGGTCCACGCGCACGCCGAGCTCGGCGACGACCTCTCCGTTGACCTCGACGCGGCCGGTAGCGATCAGCTCGTCTGCGTTGCGGCGGCTGCAGATGCCCGCCTTCGCGAGGAAGTGGTTCAGCCGAACCTTGCCGTCCGCGGTCTTGGGCGCGTCGCCGAACACGCTGCTCCGCGTGACCACGAGCCCGTCGGCCCGGCGCGCGCTACCGCGCACAGGCGCGCGCTTCTGCGCCTTCTTCTTCGCGGTGCGAGCCTCGGCCGCACGCTCCATGGCGCGGGTCAGCTTGGTGCCGGCCTTTCGCTGCGCGCGCTTCTTGTCGCCGCCGCCTTCGCCCGCGGCGGGCGCCGCCTTCTTGGCGCCCTTCTTCGCCGTAGACTTCGTGCCGCGCCTGAGCCGCTGGCCGGGCCCCCGATCCTCGTGTCGCTTCGCCATTAGGTCCCTCCGGGGCTCGACACGACCAGGTCGACCGGGCCGGCTGGTTCGATCACCACCGACGCGGTGCACGCGGGCACCAGCGCCGTCTCAGCGCGCGCAAACGTGAGGTGGCCCGCCTCCGACCATCGAAGGCGTCCGCCGCCAGCTAGGCACGTCAGCGCCAAGAACCGGGCGTTGGTCGCCAGCTCGAACGGCCGCGACAGCCGGTAGCGGCGGACCGTGAAGTTGTCCGTAGCGAGCAGCAGCTCGCCGCCGTCCTCGAGCGGCGTCGGTGGATGCGCGGGCGGCGCCTCGTTGACCGTCATCTTGACCACGTCGCGCGCGGCGTCCGGCGTCGTCTCGCGATCACGGCCCCAGTCGTAGATGCGGTAGGTCTGGTCGCTGTTTTGCTGGACCTCAAACGCGACCACGCCGGGCCCCATCGCGTGCGGCAGACCCGGCGGGACGTGGACCAACTGGTCGCGCTCCGGCCGGAAGGAGTAGAGCATCGAACGAACGTCCGGGGTCGTCCAGCGCTCGAAGAACTCCGCCCGCTCGACACCGGCCCGGAAGCCGTGCACAAACCGGGCGTCCTCGGCCGCGTCCAAGATGAGGCAGCACTCGTCCTTGCCGAGGTCATCGCTCGCCTGCTCGTCGGACGGGTGGACCTGCAGCGAGCACGCCTCCCGCGCGTCCAAGAACTTCAGCGTCAGCGGGAACGCGCCGCCGTGCCCGAGCTTGACGCCGCGGCCGACGACCTCGTCGGGGTAGCGGCGCACCAGCTCCGCCAGCGACACGTCCGCGCCGCGGACCCGTGACGAACCCTCCGGCCGGTCGAACAGCTCCCATGACTCGCCGATCGGCTCTTCGCCTGCGGGGAGCTCGATGCCCACGATGTCCTGCAAGGCGCGGCCGCCCCAGACTTTCGGCAGGAGCTCACGCTCCAGCAGGAATGGCTCAAGCAATCGAATGTTCGTTCTCGGGACGAGGCGCGGAGGGCGACGGATGATAGCTCGACTTGACTGCCCCTCCCTACCGCAAAAACGCAACCCAGGCGATTCGATGAAAGGATGTAGCGGCGCGCTCGCCGAGCAGGTCCTCACGGTCGCAGACCGGCAGGGGTGCGACCCACGCGGCGCAGCCGCCGATCCCTGCTCGACCGCGCTCTCTACCGCGGGGCACGGCGCTGCGCGCGGCGATCGCGACCAACGTCAACGTGACGCACGCGCGCATCAGCGAGGCAGACGAAGCCGGCCTCATGCGCGCCTCGATGATCGCGCCGTGATGCGCCGTTGCCGCCCATCTCCGCGGGCCTGCACTATCGCCTAGTTCATCACGCTCGCTGGAGCTGTCGCCTGATCTCCGCCGAGCTGCGTCGACTGTTTTATCAAGCGCGAAGGCGTAGCCTCTGGCGATGACCCAGAAGAAGCGCTGGTCCCTGGACTCGCTCGTCCTGATCTTCGCCATCGTCGTGATCGCGCAGCTGCTGACCTACCTGGTCCCGCAGGGCAAGTTTGACCGTGAGCCAGTGCCCAACAGCCCTGGGAAGACCATGGTCGTCGCTGGGTCTTACCAACCGCTGGCTGAGGCAGACCAGACGACGCTGTGGCCGTGGCATTGCCTGATGGCCATCCCCAAAGGGCTAGAGGCGGCGA
>JAYYEE010000088.1:0-7625 GCA_036160175.1 Planctomycetota bacterium | reverse complement strand
CCGCGCAGCGTCTTGTGCGTGGTCATCGTGACGACGTCGGCGACGCCGACCGGGCTAGGGATGACGCCCGCTGCGATCAAGCCGGCGGGGTGCGCGATGTCTGCGAGCAAGTAGGCGTCTACTTCTTTGGCGATCTCAGCGAACGCGGCGTAGTCGATCTCGCGTGCATAGGCGCTGCCGCCTGCGATCAGGACGTGGGGGCGGTGCTCCTTGCAGAGGTCGCGGACCTCGTCCATGTCGATTAAGCCTTCGCCGTTGACGCCGTATTGACGCGGGTTGAACAGCATGCCGGTGTGGCTCTTGGGGTGACCGTGGCTGAGGTGGCCCCCGTCTTTCAGCGACATTCCGACGATGCGGCCGTTGGCGCCGGCGAGCGCCATCAGCGCTGAGAGGTTTGCGGTGGTCCCCGAGTGCGGCTGCACGTTCGCGGCCTCTGCCTTGAACAGCTGCTTGGCGCGCGTGCGCGCTAGGTCCTCGATCGCGTCCGCGACCTCGCAGCCGCCGTAGTATCTGCGAGACGGATACCCTTCGGCATACTTGTCCGTCAGCCGGCTGCTGCCAGTCTCTCGTACGGCGGGCGAGCTGTGGTTTTCAGAGGCGATGAGCGTCAGCGTGGTGTCCTGACGTCGGTCCTCCCGCTGCAGCCAGTCCGCGACTTCGGCGTCTTGGCTGTGGAGCGGGCTCATGTGCAGATCTTGCATAGTCACGGGAAACGAAACACTAGGGCGCGAGCGGGCCTCGGACCAGCCTCGGGGCGACCTGACTGCTCCCGGCGGGGGTTGGAAAAAGTCTGATCTGCCCCCTGCACGGCCCGCGCGTGTTGGGGTGTAATTCGCGGTGCGCGAAGCGCGAGCAGGGCGAACCGCGAGGTGCGGCAGCCTGCGGCCGGCAGCGTTCAAGCAGCACCTCCTTCTTTGAGTAAGCCACAAGACGACCTGCGCGCGTGGACGACGCGTGACAGCGGAGAGCTCTACCAACTCACTTCGTGGGGCGGTGAGACCTACACGATCAACCCTCAGGGAGAGTTGGTCGTGTGCGCGAAGGGCCCCGACGGGCCGAGCTTCTCGCTGCCTTCCTTGGTCGAAGATCTGCGCGATCGCGGCATCGAGTTGCCGATGCTGCTGAGGATCTCAGACGTCTTAGAGCAGCGCGTCAAGGCGCTCGCCGGCGCGTTTGACGGCGCGATCAACGAGTGCGCGTACACCGGCCGCTACCGGCCGGTGTTTCCGATCAAGGTCAATCAGCAGCGCGACGTCGTAGAAGAGCTGGTCGACTTTGGGCGCGACCACGCGCTCGGGCTAGAGGCAGGGAGCAAGCCTGAGTTGCTCGTCGTGCTCGCCCATATGACCAACCCGGACGGCCTCGTCATCTGCAACGGCTACAAGGATCGGAGCTACATCGAGACCGCGATGTTGGCCCAAAAGATCGGCCTGCACTCGATCATCGTGATCGACCGCTTCGAAGAGCTAGAGGCCGTGATCGAGGTGAGCCGACACCTCGGGATGCGCCCGCACATCGGCGTCCGCGCGAAGCTCGCGTCTCGTGGCGCGGGCAAGTGGCAGGAGTCCGGGGGCGAGAAGTCGAAGTTCGGATTGACGGCGGGGGAGATCCTGGAGGTCGTCGAGCGGCTTGAAGAGCTTGAGATGCTTGATTGCCTCGAGCTCCTGCACTTCCACATCGGCAGCCAAATCACGGCCATCCGCGCGATCAAGGACGCGCTCAAGGAGGCGACGCGGTTTTACACGGAGCTGCACGGAATGGGGGCTGGCCTGAAGTTCCTCGACGTGGGCGGCGGGCTCGCGGTCGACTACGACGGCTCTCACACGAACTTCCACAGCTCGGCCAACTACTCGCTGCAAGAATACGCGAACGACGTGGTGTTCGCGGTGCAGCAGGCGTGCGACGAGAAGGGGATCCCGCACCCGGACATTGTCAGCGAGTCGGGGCGCGCCTTGACCGCGCATCACGCGGTGCTGGTGTTTGACGTGCTCGGCGTCTCGCGCCAGCGGACCGATATCCCTGACGGCGCCAACACGCACGAGAACCAGACCGTCACGGGGATGGTCGAGATCCTCCGCGGACTCTCGAAGAAAAACTTCCAGGAGAGCTATCACGACGCGCTGGGGCTCAAGGAGGAGGCGACCAGCCTGTTCTCGCTGGGGTACCTGGATCTCCGCGGGCGCGCGATCGTTGAGCGGCTCTTCTGGGCGATCTGTGAGCGGCTGCGCGGGATCGTCGCGACGCTCGAGTATGTGCCCGAGGAGCTAGAAGGCCTCGAGCGGGCGATGGCGGACACGTACTACTGCAACTTCTCGGTGTTCCAGTCTGCTCCCGACCATTGGGCGGTCAAGCAGCTCTTCCCGACGATGCCGATCCACCGGCTCCATGAGCGACCGACGCGCCGCGCGACCCTCGCGGACTTGACCTGCGACAGCGACGGCAAGGTCGACAAGTTCATCGACCTCCGCGACGTCAAGGACGTCCTCGAGGTGCACCCCGTTCACCCAGGGAAGCCCTACTACATCGCGATGTTTCTGGTCGGCGCCTACCAGGAGATCCTGGGTGACCTTCATAACTTGTTCGGCGACACCAACGCGATCCACGTCGCGTTGGACGAGGTGCACGGGTACCGCATCGAGCGGGTGATCGAGGGGGACTCGGTCACCGAGGTGCTGGGCTACGTCCAATACGAGAAGCAGGAGCTCGTCCGGCGGATGCGGCGCAGGCTAGAGGAGGCTGTGCGGGCGCGCCACGTCGACGCCCGTGAGTCGGCGCTGCTGCTACGTCGCTACGAAGAGGGCCTCGCCTCATACACGTACCTCGTTGACGACGACGCGGAGCTCGGCACTCGCGGGGGTGGTGGCGCGTCTGCTGTGCGAGCTGGCGAATCTGTTGGCCAGGGGGTCGCGACCGGCGACACTATCTTGGATCCGCTCCCGCCTGGCTGACCTGCCTGGAGTCGGCGGGGAGCCGGTCGCGAAGTCGCTGGCGCAGCGGGTGCGCGCCTGAATCGTCTGAGTTCTGTTTGTCATGCACGCTGCGGTATTCGTCGATTTTGAGAACCTCTTCCTCTCGCTGAAGAACCGCGAAGAGCTGAGCGGGCTTCGCATCCGCGAGCTGTCGCTCGGGATCCTAGATCACCTCAAGGCGCGCCTCGGCCAGGACAAGACGCCGATGGTCATAGGGCGCAGCTATGCGGCGTTCGACACATACCCCGGGCTGGAGGTCGCACACGACCTCGCCTTGATGGGGTTCGACCCGCAATACGTGCTGGTCGGCCACGCGGGGAAGAACTCGGCCGACGTCCAGCTCGCGTGTGACGTCTGCCGGGTGCTCTACCGGCGCCCGGACATCGACGCGATCGTGATCGTCAGCGGGGACCGTGACTTCATCCCGGTCGCGCGGCAGGTCCTCGAGGAGAACCGTGAGCTTCGCGTCGTCGCCATCCCGGACAGCACGTCCGGCGACCTGCGCATGCGCGTCGGCGAAGACCGCTTCTGGAACGCCCTTGACCTCATCGACGCCGACGCGTCTGCGAAGGCGGGTGCATCGACCGGGTCGGCGGGCGCGCGCTGCGACGCGGCGCCAGCGAACGGCGCAGGCGAGGGCGGCGCAGATGAGGTCAGCGAGGCGCCGTCACACAAGGCCGCCATCGTCGGCCATATCCCGGTGACGTGGCGCACCGATGATCTGCCGCAGGACGACCACGTCCCCGAACGGCTTGAGCAATGTGTCGCGCTCCTGCTGCGAGCGCAGGCGCGCCACGGCAGCTCGGAGATCTGGCTGTCTCCGTTCCTCAAGGGGCCGATGAGCCAGCACTTCAGCGGGCTTGTCCACCCGGAGCGCCGGGCCCTGATCAACGAGCTGCGGCTGCGCGGCGTAATCCAGATCGAAGAGCGCGAGAACCAATACGCCGACCACCCATACTCTGTGATCGTGCTCGACCCGGGTCACCCCCTGGTTCGGGCTGCGGCAGATCGCGCCAAGGCGACCGAAGATCCAAACTGATGAACTGCTCCCTGCATCGTCTCTCTCTCGTCTGCGGAGCGGTCGCGCTCTGCTGCTCGTCAGGCGCGGCCCAGTCGTTCCGTGACCTCGTCGAGTCGCGCAACGGTGCCCAGCCGTATGCGTCGATCTTTCAGGTGGAGCTCGGCGCGATCGGGGCGCAGGCAGACAGCGGCGACGCAACGCAGCGCGGGCTCGGTGATGAGATCAGCTGGGACGCCAAGGTCTACTACCGCGATGAGACGTTCGCCTCGCGCCGCGGCGCCCTGGAAGCATACGCCGGGCGCGACGGCGTCTTCGCGGCCTTGACGGACGGGACCTTGATCGGCGACGACACGGTGACGCGGATCGAGCTCCGCGCGCGCCCGTGGATGTTCTCTCGCGATGGCTTCTATGACGGTGACGAGCTGGTGCAGAACGGCTTCTACGAGGGGGCCGACTACGAGTCGTACATGGGCTTCGGGCGCGAGGCGCAGGACGGGCTCTACATCGAGTTTGGCCCCTACTACCGGCAGCATGAGTTCGCGCCGTCGAGCCTCACGAACCCGGCCTTTCAAGTCCCCGACGACTTCAACGCCTACGGCGGTCGCGCGTATTTGGAGCAGCGCGCGATCCAGATGGACCGACGCTCCGGTCTGCCTCAGCAGGGCTTCCTGTTGACGCTCACGGGTGAGCGCGAGTGGAACGACAGCGAAGGCACCTTCGGGCTCATCGGTGCCGGCGGTGAAGGCGCGCAGCTGCCTGCGTCCGTCTGGCGGGCGCGGGGTCGGCTAGAGTGGTACGTCCCTCAGTCCGACTCCTGGACGTGGGAGATCTTCGCCTATGGCGGAATGCAGGACGCGCGCGATCGAGTGTTCAACTCCGAGGGGCAGCGACCGCTTGGCCACGAATGGGCAGACGCGCAGCTGCGCCTGCGATGGTTGATCGGCCGCTCCATCACGCTGACGCCGTTCGCGCACGCGCAGTACTCGAAGACGTCTGGCGCGGGCGGCGCCTCGGGCGACAGTGACTTCTTCCTCGGCGGCGGCGCGGAGGCCTATTGGCACCTCGGCGACGCGCTCTCGCTGCACGGATACTACTCGTATCTCGACAACGAGAACCGCCCGTCCATCCGCATCGACCAGGACCTGCGCGGCCAGCACATGTTCTACCTAGGGATGGTCGTGCGCCTGGGCGCGGCGCGCCGCTAGGTCAGCGCGGCTGCCAGTCAGAGAACAACGTCTCGGACTGTTGCTGCCCGTCGTTCCAGGTCGTGCGGCGCCGGAACGGGACGCGGATGCCGCCTGCGCTGCGGTAGTCGCTCCACTCCTCGGTGATGTGTACGAGCGTCTCGTCTCCGAGGCGCTCCCACGACTCCACGACGCGGATTAGGTTCGACCCCGTGTCGATGTGCACCCGGAGGCGATCGAACTCGTCGCCGACCGCCTCAGCGATGTAGAACTCGCGGTCGCCGACCTTCCGCCGGGCGAGCGGTCGGACCCTCCGGTCGCCGCGGAGATGTGCTGCGAGCAGCATCTGCGGATGGCGCGCGTGCTCGTTGCGCAGGAGCCGGCCGTCGCGCGCGTCGAGCGACTTCCGAAGACCGTCGAGCGCTTCGAACATCTTGTCGCCGTCTAGCGTGGTCTCGATCACTTGGCCGACCACAGCGCGCTGTCGCGCGAGCTTGCCGCCTTCGCGCCACTCGACGGTGTCCTCTGCGATGAGACCCTGCCCGGAGGTGGTGGTCGCCGTGGCGTGGAAGCCGTTGAGGGCTCGGTAGCGCTCGTCGCCCCCGGTCGCCGCGCGAGCGCGCGCGAGCCCGGGGTCGACCGCTGCGAGGTTCTCTGGGGTCGGCTGGTTCTGCGTGACGGGGTCGAAGCCTGCGGGCAAGGCTTCGGTGGTGACGAGCCCCGGTAAGTCGTCGGGGCGCCCGGGGCCGACCGCGATCATCCACGCGGGCGTCTCCTGAAACTTGCGGGCGGCGCGGATCGGGTCCCAGTTCGGCGCGTCCAGGAGCTCGTCGATCTGTCGCTCGAGCGCCCCGGGCTGCAGCTGCCGCAAGAGCAGGTTGACCTCAAGCCGTTGGCGATCTGCGACGCTGCGCGTCGGCAAGCCAGCGTTGAGCCGCGCGCGGCGCAGCGCGATGCGGAGCTCAGAGCGCGACGGGGGGACGTCGACGAGAGATTGGC
The DNA here is from genome assembly GCA_036160175.1 of Planctomycetota bacterium. Taxonomy (GTDB): domain Bacteria; phylum Planctomycetota; class UBA1135; order UBA1135; family UBA2386. Next base: position 1,452 of record JAYYEE010000088.1, on the reverse strand, counting down.
GCGCGCGCTGGTAGAGCGGCCATAGCTTGGTGACCTCGTCGGGGGTGGCGTCGGTGGAGATAACGAGCGCGAGCACGTCGGGCGTCTGGAGGAACTCCGCGCGCCACTCTAGACGGGAGAGCCCGGCTTGGTCTTGGAGCTGTTCCAAGCGGCCGCCGACGCCGTCGAGCGTCAGGCACGCGTGCATCACCAGCCAGTCTGCAGCGTTCGGCACCGTAGCGTCGGGGAGCTGCATGACGATCGCGCAGCGTGTCCTCGCTGAGGGCGTCGGGCTCTCACACCAGTGCAGGCCTGAGTTAAACGCGCGTGGTGTGAGCTTGCTCTCGCCGGGCAAGCTCGGCGCGGGGCGCCATCGGCCGAACGCGTCATCGCCCGCGCCGACGCGTTGCGCGACCTCTTCCACGGAGCGCGCCGAGCGGATCGTCAGGAGGCAGCGCTCTGGTCGGTAGAGCCGCGAGTGGAACAGCGTCACGGCGCTCGCGTCGACATCGAGCAGCGCGTTGACCGCGGCGCCGCTGCTGCGCTCGGCCTGCATCATCGCGCGGGCTGCGGCGAGGACGGGGTCCGTCAGGACCTGGGACGTGCGCCGCGCGACCAGCTCATCGCGCATGCGCGTGATCTGGGACCGGGAGCGGGTGACGTTTTCGAGGGTGCTTCGTATGGCCTCGAGCGCCGCACGGAGCCGGCCCTCAGGGACGCGGATGTCAAACCAGGTCGCGGTCAAGCCGACGCGCGCCTCGGCAGAGCCGCCGAGGTTCTGGATTTGCTGACGCAAGCTGGCGGTCCCCGACGTCGGGTCGGTCGAGTGCAGGAAGGTGTAGGCCGCGAGGTCTGCGAGGCCGCGCGCGGCGAACAGCGAGCCGGCGAAGACGCCGAACTGGATCTGCGCGGCCCCCTGGACGTCGCTCGGCAGGGCGAAGCAAGCGACGCCGTTAGGCAGCGGGACGGGCTGGCCCGTACGGCGCTGCTGCGCTCGCGGGACTTGAGCAGGGGCAGGCGTGACCTCTTCCCCTTGCGTCGCGGCGGGCGCGGGGGCGGTCCGCGCTGGGGGGGCTGCACAGGCTGCGGCCCACGTCAGCGCTGCCAGCGCGCACCATGCGGCTCGATCGCGTCGCGTCTTCATCGCGGGCCCTCCACGATCGCGGGTTCTCCGGCGAGCGTCGACCGCAAGACCTTTCGGATCGCGGCGCCGGGGACGCGCGCCGGGGCCCGCGCGGAGATGGCCGCGCTCGGCGCTCGTAACGCGCGCTCGGCGAGCAGGACCGCGAGCGCGCGAGAGTCCGCGGTCGCTCGGAGCCACTCTGCGACGGCGGCTGTGTTGGCGCGGAGGTAGGCTGCTTCTTCGAGCGGCTGCGACGCTGCAGCGGCGCACTCGGCGATCACCTCCTCCGCGAGCCCGGCCGCGCCGTCGGGGTCGCGGGCGTCGATCCGGAGCAAGCCTGGACTCGCGCC
>JAYYEE010000087.1:0-10448 GCA_036160175.1 Planctomycetota bacterium | reverse complement strand
CGCGGAAAGCCCTACGCCATCGGAGCAATCAATCGTCTAGCAGCCGCCGCGAGAGTTCCTCGAAATCGACCGCGTCGACGTCGTCTGGCGAGATCGGCCTCATGCTCTGGAACTTTCGGTACTCCTCGATGCTGGTCAGCTCGACGTAGTCACGAGCCGTCATCAGCTTGCTGGTCCGCGTGCGCTGGAGCGTCTGGCGATTCTGTTGGGTTTTATCGAGGGTCTGCTTAGCGCGATGACAGATCGACAGCGTGTTCTCGAGGTTGCCGCGGATCTTGGTCAGTCGCTCCTCATTGGCGCCAGGAGTGTCCATGCTCTTGGTGATCTTCGTGATCGCGACCTCGAGCACGGCGATCAAGCAGTTGAGCTTTGTCGTTAAGCGCGCGCGGTATTCCGCAGAGCCGAGGGGCTCCGGGAGCTTAGGGGTGTTGTTGTTCTGTTCAGCGTCCATGCCGTGACCTTGGGTTTGCCAGGCAGGAGCACCGCAGATGCCAACCGCCGCGTAATCGCGAGATCGCGGCGAGAGCGGCAGTTCGGCGCGGCGCCGTGGGGCTCGCCGGCGGTCGCGCGTCTGGATTTCGCGACAATCGCCGTCGCGAGGATCGGACGCCGGCGGCGCGTCTAGTTGGTGAGCGCTTGGCGGAAGATCGTCCGCGCGACGTCATCGAGGCGCGTCAGCGAGCCGCGGCCAGCGACGTGGAAGCTCACCCCGTCCTCCCAGAAGACGAGGGCGCTGACCGCCGGGTCACGGAACCGGCCGATCGTGTTTGCAGCGCTCCCCGGCAACCCTGCGAACGGATCCGGCACGTTGACGGTCTGCACCACCATGAACTGGTCAATGCCGTCCGTGTAGCTCATCACGAGCTTCTCGCGGCCGTTGATCGGGTCCTGGTAGACCTCGACCGTGTCGATGCTGTAGTCCGCGACGACGCTAGTGATCGCGGGATCGATCAGGCCAGTGGGACCACCGAGGAAGGCGTTGGCCGCCTGGAAGTCTGCGTGCTGCGTCACAGCCTGGGTCGGCGTAGACGCCGCAAACGCCTGGATGCCCGTGGCGAATTGGGTGACCTCAATCTCCGCGAACAGCTTCAGCTGGTTGTCAAACTCCGCGACGAACAGCGGCACGCTCGTCACCGCGTCGAGGTCGAGGACCCAAATCGCCTTATCGACCGTGTTGGGGAAGACGACCATGCGACGCGCGGAGCGGCCAGCGCGCACCACCGGGCCGAAGTCGTGGAGCGTGTAGTTGCTGATCGCGCGCTGCAGGTCACGGACGTGGAACGACCCGTTCCGGACGAAGAGCGACCCATAGCGCGCGTAGGTCTGTTGCCACTCAAGCGAGAGCGGCGATCCCGCAGGCTCGCCCTCGACGCCCAAGAACGTCAGCTCAAACAGCGGGTCCTTGGTGCCGTTCGCGTCCACCTGCAGCCGCTCGCGGACCGTGACGACCGCGCCGCCGGGGCGCCGGAAGCGGCGGAGCTGCTCGACGGTGTAGTCCTGGCTCCGCAGCGCCTGGCCCATCGACTGCAAGCTCGGCGTCGGGAGGACTTTGGGCGAGGCATCTGACGGCGCCGACTGCGCCCGGAGCCCACCCACGAAGACCGCCATGACGGCGGCAGCGGGCGTCATCAAGCGGGCCAACCAACGGCTGGCGAGCTTGTGGGGCTTGGGTGTGGGCAACGACACGAGAGCGGAGTGGATCTTATCGAGAAGCGAGTCTGAGGTGGGGTGCCTTTCGGATCAGAGCAGGTCAATCACGCGCGCCGTAACGAACCACCGCGAACGGGACATCCGGGGCCTCGCGCAACTCAGTAAAGACGATGACTGGTTCCTCGGAAGTTCCATCGGAGACAGAAATAAGGGCGATGATGGCAGCTGCTGCGGCGCCCGCGAAGAGGCTCCGCCAGCCGCGGATTCCGACCCGACGCGCGGCCGCGCCTGCAGCGACCTCATTCAGGACAGAGCGCCGCACCCCGGACCACGCGTCCGCGCTGGGCGCTGCGGGGCGCTGCAGCAAGTCGCGCGCGACCTCGGAGTCCTGTACGCAGTCCTGCCAACTGGAAGCCTGCATGCCGCTCGGGCAAGGGGGCTCGGCGACCCATTGCGCGACGGGGCCTTGCTCCGCCAGCTCGACCGCGCGTTCGTAGACGGCGTCGAGGAACGCCGGGCGCCGCAGCGCATCCGGCGCGATCGGGCGCGCCGCGACCAGAGGCCCGAGCGCAGCGCGCGCCGCTGCACGACGTGCGCAGAAGTCGCAGGAGGCCTGATGCTCGGCGGATTCGGCCGATCCAAGGTCCACCAACGCACGGCGGCAGGCTTCTGGAAGGCTGGGTCGAAGGCTCATCCGACCCCCCCTACCGACTCCGGATCGCCAGCGTCTCCTTGTTCCAACTCCCCTCGTTCGAGTTGACGGCTCACGTCAAGCTGCGGGAAGCGGATCCGAACAGTCTGCTCCAGCGCGAGGTGCGCCCGCGCGAGGCGCGACTTCACCGTGCCGAGCGAGATCTCCAAGGTGGCGGCGAGCTCTTCATAGGACATCTCCTCGAGATAACGCAGCGCCAAGACGGCGCGCAGCTTCGGGCTCAGGCACGAGATGGCTGCCTGGACCTGATCGCTGACCTCATGCACCGCAGCCACGTCACGTGGCCCGAGCGCGGCGTCAGCGACGTCGTGATGCTCTGAGGGATGCGAGATCAGGGCCGGCGAACGATCGGCTTTTTGGCGGCGGCGGTAGTCGATGCTGCAGTTGGTCACGATGCGGAAGAGCCACGTGCTGAACAGCGACTTGCCGCGGAAGCTACCGAGCTTGCGGAAGAGCAGCGCGAAGCTCTCTTGGACGATGTCGAGCGCGTCGGAGCCGTTCCCGGAGACCCGGAACGCGATGGCGTAGACGCGCTCACGGTAGCGCTCGAACAGGGTCTCAAACGCCTCGTGGAAGCCATCACTGTCCGGGTCGCGGCAGGCGGCCACGAGCTCGGCGTCTGGATCACGAAGGAGTTCCACAATCAGCAGACGTGTTGGAGAGTCGGCAAGGTTCCCCCGAATGCGGGAAACCGCGAAAATAAGCCCGGGTGCCCCGCCGGCGCTCGAGCAGCCGGCCCAACTCAGCTCCCGCTGAGCAACTCGGTGCCGCCAGGGATCGTCACGGTCCAACCGACGGACTGGCTACAGGTCGAGTCGCACTCGAGGTCGTTGGCGTCGTCACAATCGGCGTCCGTGACGATGTAGGTCGTCCCGGCCGGCCCTGACGTGTCTTCTTCGAGCGTCAGGACGCAGACCTTGTTGGACTCGATGGTCAGGGAGGTCGACGTCGACGGGATCGGGCTGGTGGTTTGCAGGACGAACCTGCCTTCTTCGATCGGGATCATGGTCGCCATTCCCGCTGGCACCGGCAGCAGCTGGACGCCGCTCTGTAGCTGCTGGCCCATGACCGTCGATTCCACCCAGACCGTGCAGGGAGACACCGCCTGCAGAATGGGCTCGGCGACCATCGGCGCCGAGAGCTGCATCCAGGTGCCTTGCTCGGCGGTCACTCGCTCGGCGAAGACGACCTCAGGCGAGGTGAAGAGCGCGTTGAGCGAGATCTGCAAGCCAGGCAACGACGGGTTCTCAATCCAGGCGTCGAACGCCTGCACTGCGCTCGCACCGGCCGCCGCGCCGCCCGTGGGCATCACACGGTAGAAGACGTGCATCCACGCGCGCGGGTCGGTAGAGCCAGGCTGCGATCCCGTGACGAAGACCCGCATCTGCTGGTCTGCTGGTAGCGCCGGCCCCTCGGTCCTCGGGTCGCCGCCGGAGATCACTTCGACGAAGTCCGAGTTGGCGTCGCCGTCTGTGTCAGGATTCGCGCGGCTCGTCAGCGTCACCCACTCGACGATGTCGGGCAGGAAGTCGCCGTCGAGGTCGATTCCGGCGGCCGCAGTCGCACCGCCGCTTGCCTCCACTGCCTGCTCAGAACCCGTCCACACGACGATCGACGTCGCGAGACCAGCGGCCACCAGAGCTAAGGAGGACTGTCTCTGCATCTCGAACAGGGGGTTGCCTTAACTAGCACGCCACGGGCGCGCGGTTGCGGCGGGACCTACACAATATTCAAGCACTGCGAGACCACTCAGACAAGGCGCCCCCAGACGCAGCGTGGCCGTCTTATCGCCCGGACCAAAGCGATCATGGACCCTTCGCATCGGAGCCTCGACGTTGTGTTTCCCCGTGCGGACCGATAAGACCGTCGGTCCGCGCACCCGTAGCTCAGCTGGATAGAGCGACGGTCTCCGAAGCCGTAGGTCAGAGGTTCGACTCCTCTCGGGTGCGCCAGTTTCCCGCTGGCACCTTCGTTGTTCGGCCGAGCGAAACTCAGCCTGCATCCCCCACCGTGACGAAGCTCGCCTTCCATATCGACGTCACCCAGCCTGCGTCGCGCGAAGTTCATGTGCGCGCCACCTGGACCGAAGACGGGGCGGACCAGGTCGAGTTCTTCTTGCCGACCTGGACTCCCGGCAGCTACTTGCAGCGTGAGTATGCGCGGCACCTGTCGAGCGTCCGTGCCTACGTGCCCGGGACCGACCGCGAGCTCGACTGCGTCAAGGTCGCCAAGAACCGATGGTCGGTGGCAGGGTCAGACCAGGGCATCGAACTGCGTTACCGCGTCTATGCCCACGAGCTGACCGTCCGGACGGCCGATGTCGACGCCCACCACGCATATTGGAACCACGCGTGCCTGCTGCTCTGGCCGTGCGGACAGCGGGATGCCCCGGCATCGATCGTCGTCGATCACCCCAAAGCGTGGTCGTTGAGCTGCAGCCTCCCCAGCGACGAGCGGCGGACCAACGAGCACAAGCGGTGCACGCTCCACGCCGCCGACCTCAGCGAAGCGTTGGACGCCCCCGTCCTCATCGGTCAGACGCAGCGCCAAGAATGGCAGGTAGACGGGGTCGACCACGCGATCGAGCTCGACGGGCTCGCGTCGGTGCAGCCGCCGGTGACGTTGACCGACGACCTCGCGGCCATCGTTCGCGCCGCGCGAGACGTCTTCGGGGGACGCCTCCCCTACCCACGCTACGTCTTCCAAGCGCTGTTCACCGGCGAAGGCTACGGCGGGCTTGAGCACCGCGACTCTTCGACGTTGCTGATGCCACGGACGTCGCTCACGACTCCCAAGGGATACCGCGACTTCCTGGGCCTCGCCGCGCACGAGCTGTTCCACGCCTGGAACGTCAAGCGCATGCGCCCGGTCGAATTCTGGGACTACGACTACGAAGCCGAGAACTACACGCGCCTGCTCTGGTTGATGGAGGGCTGGACGGCCTACTACGACGACCTCCTTGTGACCCGCGCCGGTCGAATGACGCACCGCGACTACTGCGCGGCGATGGCTAAGAACGTCCAAGGCATGCGCGCGTCTCCCGGACGCTTCGAGCTCAGCTTGGAAGACTCGAGCTTCGACGCCTGGATCCGGCTCTACCGCCCGGACGAGAACACGCGCAACTCGTCACAAAACTACTACGGCAACGGGGCGGTCGCCGCGATGTGCTTGGACCTCGACATCCGACGCGTGACGGGCGGCGCCCGCTCGCTCGACGACGTCCTCCGCGCGCTGTGGCAAAGCACCTATGAGCGAGGGCGCGGCTACGAGCTCGAGGACGTGCACCGCGCCGTCGAAGAGGTCGCCGGCTCCGAGCTGGTCCCGATGCTTCGCCGCCTAGTCGCCGGCCCTCTCGACCCCGAGCTCGAAGCCTGCCTCGCGAGCGTCGGCGTGCTCCTGGAAGCGCACGACGCCGGCAAGCCACACCTCGGCATCGCGCTCAAATCCGGTTCGATGAAGGTCGCGTCGGTCACCCGGGGAGGGCCTGCATGTCACGGCGGTGTCGCGCCGGGCGACGAACTGTTGGCGATCCAACAGCTCCGCGTGACCAACGGTACCTGGCAAACGGTGCTGTCCTCGGTCGGCCAGATAGACCGACCGCTCAGCCTCTTGGTCGCGCGTCGCGGCGTCATCCGGACGCTTGAGGTGACGCCGACACCAGGCGCAGGCACCGCGCGGTTGGCGCTCGACCCATCCGCCACCCCCAATCAGCTCCATTCGCGCGCGGCATGGCTCGGCGCCGACAGCGAGTAGCCGAGGCCGACGCCATCGCTACGGGTTGCCACGCGCCGCGTGCGTGCCGTCGCAGAACGGCGCGTTCCCGGTCTCGCCGCACGCACACCAAACCACTCGGCGCTCTTCCTCGAAGCGGACCTTGAGCGGCGTTTGCTCCGACCCGCGGTGGGAGCCGTCGCACAGCGGATAAGAGCGACTCTGCTTGCAGCGGCACCACGCGTGCTTGCCGGCGCCGCAGCGATCGACGAAGGGGCCCCGGATGACGCGTCCGGGAGGTTGAGGACGAGGGTCGGTCACGCCCCCCGTTCTACAACCTCCGGGCGGTCCAGTAGCAACCGCTACCAAGCAATGATTCACACACAAGGTGCCGACGGCGTGGCGACGACCAGACGCGCGGCTCCTCGCCGAGCGTCCGATCTCCACCCCCCATCAGCGGAATTTTCGGATGACGCCGCGGACGACGCCGCGCAGCTGCACACGGTTCGTAAACAACGGCTCCATCTCGCTGTTCGCAGGTTGCAGCCGAATCATCCCGTTGGATTCGCGGTAGAAGCGCTTCAGCGTCGCCTCTTCGTCCTCCAGGATCGCGACGACGATGTCGCCGTCGCTGGCCGTCTCTCGCCGCTCGACGACCACGAGGTCGCCGTCGTCGATGTGGTCCTCGATCATCGACTTGCCCTTGACCCGCAACATGTAGATGCGATCTCCCGTCGGCACTAGCTCGGTCAAGCTGACGTCTTCCCGGTCTTCGAGCGCCTCGATCGGTCGACCGGCCGCGATCGAGCCCACTAGGGGCAGCGAGGGGCTTGCGTCGGCGCCGTGCTCGAGCTCTTCGGCGTCCGGGTCATAGAGGATCGCGACCGCGCGGGCCTTGGCGCGGTCGCGGTGGATCGCGCCCTTCTTCGTGAGCTGGTTGAGGTGCTCGTGGATCGTGATCTTGCTCACACCCAGCGCCTGTGCAGCCTCGTCCAAGGTCGGCGCGATGCCGTGCTCCCGTCGGTAGTCGCGGAAGTAACGCAGCACACGGATCTGCTTCTCAGTCAGCATCAGGTTCATCGCATTCCTCCCTCTCAGGAGCCTCCAGTCGGTGCAGGGTGGCCCGCCCGAACGTCACGCAAACATCGCGAACGCCAGAAACGTAACGATCATCATACAGGCACCGAACAGATCGAGCCCGCGCTGAATTCGGTTTCGCGCAAACGTGGCGCCCGTCGCAGCGTCCTCCGACGCAGCGCTCTTCTGCTGCCCACCCAACCGGCGACGTGCGATCTGCGGTTGACCGGCCAGCTGTGACCGGGCGCTCTCCGCAGTCGCGCGCGTCCGCCGGCCACGCCGCGGCTGATTCTTAAGCTCTTCCCAAGCAATGACTTGCTGGCCCTTTCGCGGATCGTGGATCGCAGCACCCCAACGGACGTTGTCCTGGCTGGAGCTCCTTGTCACGACGGCGACCGGGCGGCCGTCGTTGTGACGGGTTGAGTCACGAAGCGGGAGAGTTTGCTGGCTACGCATCACCATGTTTGGGTCCTGGTTCTTGGTTTCGTTTGCTATTTGTTCGGCTCAAAGTTAGCCCGATGTTTAGATCTGTCAACAATGGCGTTCGGGTTTTTTTAGGCGTCCTCGCTCTGGGCCGAAGGAGTTCGCCCGACCTGAGCCGAAATATCCTCCCGCTGAGTGGGTTACGTCTGCGTCGCCTGCTGGCGCGCCCTCGCCATCGCTCCCCATGGACCGCCCAACCGACCACCTCATGGAAGACCACGTCGTCGCTGCGCGAGGGGTCCGGTGCCTCTCAGCCATGGCACAGCAGCTGCGCGACGGCGGCGCGTTCCCAGCAGACGACGTGTCCGCCGTTGTGCGCTTCCTCCGTGAATGGGTGGTGGAGGTGCACATGCGCAAGGAAGACGACCTCATCGGGCCGTCGGTCGCGATGCGCGCGGATGATCGCGCCGCGGCGCTGGTCGGCGTCCTGTTCCGTCTACGGGAGGAGATCGCCGAATTGCTCCGCTCGCTGGAGCTCTTCTTAGAGCCCCTAGGCGAACGGACCGATGAGGAGCAGCGCTGGTTCCTCGCGGCCGTGGACGCGCTCGTGGACCGCCTGAAGCAGCGCCAAGAGCTCGAGGAGGAGCACCTCTTCCCGGCGTGCAACCGGTTCGTCGGCGCCGACGACCAGCTTTCCTGGCTCGGCGCGTTCCAGGAGCTAGAGGTCGAGCGCGGCGGCAAAGACGACTGGTCTGGCCAGGTCGACGCGCTCGCCAGCCGGTGGCTCGCACCTTCCTGCGAGTAGGCTCGCAAGATCCCCCGGCGGCGAGGCTTGCCCCACGCGCCCGGCCGCGCAGAATGGGGGGACACCTTCGCCGCGACGGTCACGGGCCGGTCAGCCCGCGCGGCCAACTGAGAGCCACTCCCGCATGATCCTCCAACTCGAGCGCCCCCTCGTCTTCCTCGACTTCGAAACCACCGGACTGGACGTCAAGAACGACCGGATCCTCGAGCTCGCGTTCATCCGCCTGCTCCCCGACGGCACCCGCGAAGAGTTCGTCCAGCGCGTCAACCCCGGCATCGAGGTCAGCAAGACCGCGGCTAAGGTCACCGGCATCCACTCCAACGACGCGATGGGGCTGTTCTGGGGGCCACCGCTAAAGAAGGTCGGCGACAAGCTGCTTGCGTTCCTCGGCGACAGCGACATCGCCGGCTTCAACCAGATCAACTACGACATGCCCCTGTGGCGCAACGAGTGCAAGCGCCACGACATCCCGTATGAAGAGGGCAGCCGCGCCCAGGTCGACGTGAAGGTGATCTTCAACGTCTGCGAGAAGACCTGGGACCGGTTCCTGATGGGGCCCCGAAACCTCTCGGCGGCGGTGCGTCACTACTGCGGCCGCGAGCTCGAGGGCGCGCACGCCGCCGAGCACGACACGCACGCGACGATCGACGTGCTGCTCGCGCAGCTCGAACGCCACCCCGAACTCCCGCGCGACGTGAAGGGCCTGAGCGACTTCTGCCTGCGCAACAGCGACACCAACCGCGACGACGAGCCCAGCGAGGTCTCCGGCGGCGCCGGCCTGTGAGCTGGTCGACCCGGCTGCGCTACCGCTTCGGGGACATCGACGACGCGGGCATCGCCTACTACCCGAAGCTGCTGCACTACTTTCACCAGGCCTTCGAGGACTGGTGGAGCGACGCGCTGGGGCATCCGTACCCCAAGCTGCTGCACGAGGACCTGCTGGGCTTCCCCGCCGTGAAGATCGAAGCCGAGTTCTTCGCGCCGATCCGTTACGGCGACGAGCCAGACGTACACCTGGGCGTGCTGGCGATGGGGGAGTCGTCGGTGACGTTCGGCTTCTGGATGATGGTGGGGGACGAGGCGCGGCCGCGCTGTCGCGCGCGCATCACCACGGCCGCTGTGCACATGACCGAGCGCAAGAAGCTCGCGCTTCCCCAGGACTGGCGAGAGAAGTTCGCGGCCTACTCCATCGAGGAGGCCGACTATCCCGCCGGACGCTAGCGCACGACGACTTTGGCCAGCATCCGCTGCGCCGCGTAGACGCGGCGGTTCTGCGCGGCGAACCGACGATCCGTGAGCGTGAACAGGAACGCGACCATCTGGTCGACCTGCTGCTCGGTTAGCTCCAACGGCCGGATCTGCGGGTCCTGCCAGGTGTTCTCGTTGCCGCCCTCGTTGTAGTGCGCGACGACGTCCCAGAGCGTCTGCATCGAGCCGTCGTGCATGTAGGGCGCGGTCAGCGCGACGTTGCGTAACGGCGCGGTGCGGAACGCCCCGACCTGGTACTCCAGCTTGCTAATCAGCGCGCGCCCCAACTCGCCGTAGGCGGCGACCAGCGCGGCCATGTCCGCCGACGACGGGTCGCGATCGCGCGCCCGCACCTTGGGGAACGCCGCGCGCCCGATCGCCTGGTGGTCGTGCCGGTCGAAGCCGACGCCGACGTTGTGGAAGTTGCCGTCGGACAGCAGCGGCTCGCGCAAGCTGATCGGGTGGCACGACGTACAGTGCTCCTGGAACAGCTCCAGCCCCGCCCGCGCATCCTCCGAGATCGCGTCCTCGTCGCCTGAGCGGAACGCGTCAAACGGCGCGTCCAGGAACACCAGCGTGCGCTGGAAGGCCGCGAGCGCGCGCGTGATGTCCTCGAACTCGGGCGCGCGCCCGTAGGCGAGCTCGAAGAGCAGGCCGTACTCCTCGACCTCCTTCACCCGCGCCACGACGGACGCCTCGTCCGGCATGCCCATCTCGTGGGGGTTGAGGATCGGCGCTGCGGCCTGCTCCTCGAGCGTCTGCACGCGCCCGTCCCAGAACAGACGCCGCTGCAGCGCGGCGTTCATCACGGTGGGGGCGTTG
>JAYYEE010000086.1:0-3527 GCA_036160175.1 Planctomycetota bacterium | reverse complement strand
GCTGGGCTGCGCGCACGCGATCGCTGCCGCCAGCGAAGCGGCGTCGAGGGCCGTTAGCGCCGCGGCCTATGCGCGCGCGAACGCGATGACGCGGTCGAACGCTGCGACGCTCTCTAGCAGCAGGCTGTGCCCAGCGCCGTCGAAGCGCTCGTGCTCGGACCCCGCGAGCAGCGCCGCGGTCGCCTCAACCTCGCGCGGCAGCGTCAGGGTGTCTTCGGCGCCAGCGAGGCACAGCGCGGGGATCTGCACCTCTGGGCACAGGGCGGCGCCGTCAAACTCCTGCAGCGCTCGCGCCTGCGCGCACATGAAGGCGCGGGTCGCGGCCGTCGGCTTGGTGCTCCGGATGATGTTGTCGACGACTTGGGCCTTCTCATTCAAGAAGGTCTCGCCAAACAGGAACGGGGCCGTGAGTTCGCCTAGGAGCGCGCCGTCGATCTCGGTGCAGAGCAGCTCGAACCAACGGTAGATCCGAGTGCTGCGCGGTGTCTGCAGCGCGGAGCTGCACAGCATCACGAGCTTGGCGGCGTCGCCCGAGTCCATGGCCGCGGCGCGCAGCGCGACTTTGCCGCCGAGCGACGTGCCGACCAGGGTCACGGGCGCAGGCAGCGGCGCCGCGACCGCGAGTACGTCGGCGGCGGCCTCGGTGAAGTCGAACCCCTCGGCGGGCAACGCGCTCGACGGGTCGAGGCCTACCGGGTCGATCGCGGCGCAGGTAAAGCCGCTGCGCGCGAAGCGGCGCGGCAGGGTGCCGAACAAGCGCGCCCCCGATCCCAAGCCCGGGACGAGCACGACGCCCGGGCCCTCGCCTTCGAGGGAGTGGTGGATCCTGCGGCCCTGACGCTCGACGAATGGCATGGTCGGGACGATAGCCGCGCGCGCGCCGCGGGCAACCTCAGCGGCGCTCGGTCACGTAGGCGCGCTCGACCGCCGGCAGCATCGTGAGGACGACGTCGGCGACCTTCTGCAGGCTCTCGGCCGACATGTTCTCCAGCGTGTCGTAGCGCGTGTGCCAGTCAGGGTTGCCGTTGAGGTCGATCAAGTCGACGGCGGGGATGCCGACGTCGAGGAAGGGCTTGTGGTCGTCGGCGGCCGCCTCGGCGCGGCGAAAGAAGTGGCGTTGGTGACCGGTCGCGACAGCGGCCGACCAGGTGATCTGCCGCATGAGCTCCGTCGAGTAGAGCTCCTCTTGGATGTGCAGGTCCTTGCGGCCGACCATGTCGAGCAAGATCACCGCTTCGATCTTTGGCTCCTCACCGAGGAGCGCGGCGTCGCGGTGACGCTTGACGAAGCGCTTGCTGCCGAACAGCGCCCGCTCGGCGTCGTTCCAGTTCCAGTCGAGGCTCTCCTCGCCGTCAAAGAAGACCAGGTCGACGGTCGCGTCGCCGCGTCGCTCGGCGAGCACCGGGGCGAGCGCGAGCAGCAGCGCGACGCCGCTCGCGCCGTCGTTGGCGCCGACGAAGTGGAAGTTGTGCTCGGGGTCTTCATGCCCGGTGGTGCACTTGGTGTCGTGGTGACATGCCAGCACGATACGGCGGGAGCTCTCCCCTCGGATCGTGGCGGTGATGTTGGAGAACGTGAGCAGCTCTTTGCGATCGGTCCACGTGTCTCGGCGCGGCTCGAGGCCGAGCCGGCGCAGCTCAGCGGAGATGTAGTCGAGCTGCTTGGACCAGCCTGGCTGCCCCGCGTAACGCGGGCCGAACGACACCAGCGTCTTGGCGTGCGCGAAGGCGACCGCGCCGAGCCCGCTGGGCGCGCGGCGCGCGTCGAGCGCGGCGGTGCGCCGCTGGTCGATCGCCGCCTGCTGGCGGACGACCGGCGGGTCCTGCTCGTCCTCGGCTGCCCTCGCCGGCGGGCGGGGCTGCGGCGCAGGCTCGGGGCGCTGGGCGTTGATGCCGACGCACGCAGCGAGCGCGGCGGTGAAGAGGACAGCGGTGGCGGAGGCGCGCACGCGGTTCGGGGGGCCTAGCGGCCTCTCTTCTTGGTGACGAACGCCTCCAGCTGCGGCAGCGCTTGCATCACGAGGTTGCCAGCGAAGGCGAGCGAGTCTGGGTCCATGGCTTCGAGGTCATCGTCCGGGGTGTGCCACCACTGCTCATAGCGGGGATCCTTCGGCGGCGGCGTCTGACCTGGCTTCAGGTCTTGCGGCGGGATGCGCTGGGAGAAGTCGATCAACAGGACGCTCGGGATGCCGCGGTTCTTGAACACGAGGTGGTCGTCGGTCGTGCCCCACTTGAGGCCGCGCCGTGAGTACTCCTGAATCTCGTCCTCGGACGGGAACTCGTACATCCGCGCGCCCTCGCCCATGGCGTTCGCGGCCTCTCCAAAGAGCTTGATCAAGGAGGTCGCCGAGTTGCCGTCTGCGTCGAACTTCATGTTCTTGCTGCCGATCAGGTCCAGCAACACGAACGCCTTGAGCCGCTTGGTCAGGCCCTGCTCCTTGAGGTAGCCGTAGAAGGCCTTGCTGCCGAGCAGCGCGCGGTCGTCGTTCCAGGTCCAGTCGATCGACTCCTCGGCGTCGATCCAATACAGCATCACGTCACATGCGAGCGGCTGCTCCCTGCGCTTGAGCGCGCGCGCGAGCTCGATGAGCACCGCCGGCCCGCCGCCGCCGTCGATGGCGCCTACGAACGGTTCGCTGTGCGTCCACTCGTCGTGCCCGGTCGTGAGCTTGGTGTCGTAGTGGGCGCCGATCATCAAGATCGGGCTGCCGTCACCGCCGCCGCCTGGAATGGTGCAGTAGAGGTTGCGGATGAGCTTCTGCTCTTGCGCCTGCATGACCTCGTGGCGCACGGGCTCGACCCCGATCGACTTGAGCTGGCCCTCGATGTAGTCGGTGGCCTTGGCGAGGCTCTCCGAACCGAACGGTCGCGGGCCGATCTCCACCAAGGCCTGGACGTGGGCCATCGCCTGGTCGCCGTCGATGGGGCCGCGGGAGCCACCGCAGGCAGCTACGGGCAGGACCAGGGTTAGCGCGATCTTGGAACGGAGAGCCATGCGCGCAGGGTAGCACTACGGCTGCCCTCGATCGCGATCGCGGGCGCATTCTCTCGGCGTGACGCGCCGCCGCCTCGGTTCGAGAGGCCGCGCGCCGTCGCGGCCGCCGCTCAGCGCAGCGTGATGCGCTCGCCGCGCGGCAGGTAGTAATCGGGGATGAAGGGCTGGCCAAACATCGGGAAGGCGACGCCCTGGGTGTAGAACTCCAGGTTCATCAGGCTCGGCGAGGCCGGGATCGGCACGATGAGCGAGCTCTGGAAGGTGACCAGGGCTGGCAGCACGATCGCCGTGGCCGGGTCGCCGTAGTAGCGCACGGGCTCCTGTGACGTGACCGGGCGCGCGTAGCTGTCCGCGAAGACCCACGCGAGCAGGACGCCGGGCGGGGTGGTGGCGCCGAGCGTGACGGCGCCGCCGACCGCGGGCTCCCGGGGAGAGACGTCGGTGGTGGCCAGGATGCGCTGCGGCGCCGGCGTGTTCTCGGTCGCAAAGCCAGACAAGGTGCCGCCGCTGCGGAAGCAGTTGTCTAGCGAGAT
>JAYYEE010000085.1:0-3052 GCA_036160175.1 Planctomycetota bacterium | reverse complement strand
TCGACGACGAGGTCGAGATCGCGGTGCAGGTGTTGGGCAAGGTGCGCGCGCGCGTCAAGCTGCCCAACAACTGCGACAAGGACGACGCGCTCAACAAGGCGCGCGAGGCCGCGGCGAAGTGGCTCGAGGGTAAGAAGGTCGTGAAGGAGATCTTCGTGCCGAACAAGCTGGTCAACTTCGTCGCAAAGTGAGCGGTGTAACCATGAGGCAATAAGCCGTTTCGGTGAATCAGCGCGCGGTTGTGCGTCAGCCGGCGTAACCAGCGGCCGATACAGCGGTAGACGGTATTAAGGAGTCACCGCTATGCCCCAACAGCCAGCCCCGCCGCAGCCCGCCAAGCCGTTCAACCGGCGCTTGCTGGCGCAGGGCCGCGCCCTCCCGCCAGCGGGAGAGATGCGGGCGCCGTCGAAGTCGCACCTGGTCACCCAGGAGCGATTGGGCGTCGGCCTCGCGTTGGTGGTGCTCTACGGCGTCGTCTATGGCGCGCGGTTGGTCTTCGCCAACGGGCCTGAGGGCGCGGCGCGCGGTGACTTCTTGACGCCGCTGTATGCGGTGATCGGCTTCGGCGTGTTCCTGGCCGTGGTCACGCGGTGCGTCGGTCGTCGAGCGCCGCGCGCGCGCCGCAAGGTGCGCTATCCTGCGGCTTCGTAGGTCCCCGCGATGGACGATGCTTCGAGCGAGCGGCCGCTGCCCAAGCGGGCGCAGCACTTGAGCCCTGCGAGCGTGCGGCGCGGGACCCTGGTGCCGACGGGCGGGATGCGTAGGCGCGACCGAGGTCATTTGATGCGTCAAGAGCGGACGGGCGCGTTCTTGGTCCTGCTCGTGTTCTATGCGCTGAGCTTTGGGATCACGCATCAACCGCTCATGTCCGTGCTCTACGTGGGCGTGCTCGGCCTGATGATGTTCTGGCCGAGCCGTCGTCGTCGGCGTAAGCAGTTGGAAGAGCAAAGCTAACCGCGGCTCCTGAGCTAGCGGAGGGCAGGTGTCCGGGCGGGGGCGAGGCGGCGGGTGCATTGAGGCCGCAGCAGCGCGACGCGATCAGGCCCCGCATACGGCCCGCGAGATCCCTCAAGCGCGGCCCCTTGCCAGTGGGGCGCAGCTAATTACGCTGTCGTGGTGATACTGCGATGCACCCTCCTGAGCGCCCTTTCGGCGCTCCTCCTGACTGCGGCAAGTGCTCAGGAAGCTGGCGAGTCTGGTTCAGGCTGGTGGGCGTATCAGCCCCTCAGCCGACCTGCGGCGCCCGCAGTGCGTGACCAAGGTTGGGTGCGCTCGCCGATCGACGCGTTCGTGCTGAAGGGCCTCGAAGAGCGCGGTCTCCGCCCCGCTCCTGCTGCTGACCGCTACACGCTGCTGCGCCGCGTCACCTACGACCTGACGGGGCTGCCGCCGACCCCGGCCGAGGTCGACGCCTTCGTCGCGGACGACGCGCCGGACGCCTACGAAAAGGTGGTCGACAGGCTGCTCGCCTCGCCGCAGTACGGCGTCAAGTGGGCGCAGCACTGGCTCGACGTCGTGCGCTACGCCGAGACCGACGGCTACGAGCGGGACTCGAAGAAGCCGTTTGTTTGGCGGTATCGCGACTGGGTCATCGACGCGCTCAACGCGGACATGCCGTATCGGGACTTCGTCACCAAGCAGCTGGCTGGCGATGAGCTGCCGGACGCGACCGTGGCCGACCACGTCGCGACAGGCTTCTATCGTCTCGGTATCTGGGACGACGAGCCCACGGATCGGCCGCAGCACCGCTACGACGTGCTCGACGGCATCGCCGACACGACGGCGCGCGCCACGCTGGCGATCTCGATGGGCTGCGCGCGGTGCCACGATCACAAGAAGGACCCGCTGCCGCAGACCGACTACCACTCCTTCTTGGGCCACTTCGAGAACATCGCGCCGTACAACAAGCAGTCGCGCACGATCCCTGCCGACGGCGCCAAGGAGGCCTTTGAGGCCGCGTCGGCGCAGTTCGCCGCAGACTCGCGGCGGTGCCGCGACGAGCTGATGCGCGTCGCGCGCGCGCGGCTCGCGGCCAAGCCGCGCGCGACCGCGGGCGCCGTCCCCGGCGTCGTCGCCCGCTACGACGGCGACGTCGCTAGCACCAAGGAGCTGTTGGACGCGTCCGGGGAGCGCAACGGCAAGGTCGAGGGCCAAGTCGTGCAGGTGCCGGGCCGCAAGGGTCAGGCGCTGCGCTTCGACGGCGATGACTTCTGCCGCATCCCGCGCGTCGTCGAGAACTCGTTCAGCGTGTCGTTCTTCGTGCGCAGCGACCAGCCAGGTCGCGGCAACGCGCGTGACAAGCGGTGGTTTACGGGCACCGGCCTCGTCGACGGCGAGATCCCGGGCATCGTTGATGATTGGGGGATCTCATGGATCGCTGACGGCGTGATCGCCGCTGGCACGGGCCGCCCGGAGAAGTTCGTCTCGTCGCCTGCCGGCTACAACGACGGCGAGTGGCACCACGTCGCGTTCACCCGCGACCAGCAGAGCGGCAAGTTGGCGCTGTTCGTCGACGGGCAGCTCGCCGGCGAGAACACCGGCTCGAAGCGTCCGCTGACGACGCCCGACGACCTCGTGATCGGCCGCTCGCGGCCCGGCGGCGGCGGCTTCCGCGGGGACCTGGACGAGCTCACGTTCTATGACCGCGCGCTCAGCCCGGCTGAGGTCGCCGCGCTGGCGCTTGACCTCCCCGGCGGGGTCGCAGCAGCCGCCGCGATCGAAGGCACCGACGCGCTAAAGCAGCTCTCTGGTTTGCGCGCGCCAGAGTTCGAGACCGTAGAGATCTTGGCGGTCCGAGAGCACGGCAGCCGCGCGCCTGAGCCGGTCGTGCGTCTGCGCGGCAACGTGCACGCGCGCGGACCGCAGGTCCCGCTGGGCGTCCCGGCGATGCTCGGCGCGGCGAAGCTGTTCGCGCCCGCGCCGACGAAACAGAGCAGCGGGCGGCGCTTGTCGCTCGCGAAGTGGATCACGGCTGAAGACAACCGAATGACCTGGCGTGTCATCGCCAATCGGGTCTGGCAACACCACTTCGGCAGAGGGATCGTGCGCTCGT
>JAYYEE010000084.1:0-4492 GCA_036160175.1 Planctomycetota bacterium | reverse complement strand
CATCAGGTATTGCGCCTGCTCGTGCGCGCCCTGCGTACTGGTCATGGAGCTGATGATGCAGCACTTGTCCATGTGCCGGGCTGTCTTCGGGAGGTAGCCTCCCAGCTGGATGCCGTCGACGTTGGTCGCGACGGCCTCCTTCGGCCCGTGGGTCTTTTGGCCGGGCTTCGGATCGAGCGTGTCGATGTGGCTCATCCCGCCGGACATGAAGAGGTAGATCACGTGCTTGGCAGAGGCGTTGCCTAGCACGATCGGCTTTGGGTCTTGCCCGGTGATCGGGCCTTGCGGGCCTTGGTTCAGCGCGTCGGCGATCAACGACGGGCCGAACGCGGCGCCGGCGCCGACGCCGAACATCGACCGGGCCATGCCCGACAAGAAGGTGCGGCGGGTGTCGAGGTCGACGCCGCGGATGGTGTTGCGTAGCGACATGCGTTGCAGGTTGGTTTGTGGTTGCGGCGGATCAGCGGACGAAGCGGAACTCGTTGCAGTTGCAGAGCACCCACACGAGGTCGTCAATGGCCTTGCGTCCGTTGACGGCGATGAGGCGGCGCCACCGCTCGAGCTCTTGGGCGCTCGGCTGGCGGTTGAGCATCGTCAGGTAGGCGACGCGCACGCGGCGCTCTCCGTCGGTCGCGAGGGTCAAGTCGCGGCGGAGCGCGGACTCGCCGTTGAGGACGCGTTGGTCCAAGAAGCCGTTCATCAGCGTCAGGACCTGCGGGACCGTCGCGACGTCTGAGCCAGCGTCGATCGTCTCACGGTCGGACTGGCCGAACTGCCGGAGCACGTGGCCGAGCCGCGCCGGCTGCTCGAGATCGCTCGCGCGCAGCAGGTCCCGCTCAGCGCCTTTGGCCGCGCGCGAGCCCAGGTTGACGCCCATCTGCTCAAGCTGCTTACGGAGGGCTGCGACCTTCTGCAGGTCGCCGTCGCGACGCGCCTCTTCGAGTTGCCGCAGCATCGGGCGCGCCCGCTTGCGGGCCTGCTGGCTACGGCGCTCTGCTGCCTTGGCGTTATCCCGCTCTTGCTTGGCCTTGGTCCGCATCATGTTCCGGTTGCCGCCTTTGACCAGCGCGAGGATCTCGTCGGCGTCGGCGTCCTTGACCTGGTCGTGGTAGGCGTAGACCGACTCGGCGCGCGCGTCGGGATCCCGGAGTCGGTCGTCGAGGTCGTCGAACACCAAGGTCAACAGCGAGTCCCAGACTTGCTGGGCGCTCATGCGGCGCAAGATCGGGCCTTGAAAGGCCGGGGCGACGCCGGGCTCGGGGTCCTTGGCCTCGACCTCACGCTGGAACAGCTTGGTGTGAAGGAGCACGCGCTCGAACTGACGGAGGTCGAAGTCGACGCGCACCATCAGCCTCTCGAGCTCCTTGAGGAGCTCGGGGTGGACGGCCTGGGTCTTCTTCTTCCAGTCGTCGATCGGCTCGACCAGCCCGCGACCGAACGTGCGGGCCCACATCCGGTTGGCGGCCGTCTTGGCGAACATCGGGTTTTTCTTGTCCGTCATCCAGTCCGCGAGGGCGCCGCGCGAGTTGGCCTGCGGCAGCTGTTGGTCGCGGCGGCGCGCCTTAGCGCGCTTGCTCTGCGAGCGCGACATCGTCTGCGAGGGGTAGCGGAGCTTGACGTTGGCGCCGAAGATCGTGTCGGCCTTGACCGCGCTCATCGGCCGCGCGTCATCGTATTGGTAGTCCTTGGGGAGCTTCTCGATGCCGCTGCCGGTGCCGTGCACGCCGGTTGTGAGGCGACGCACCAGCCGGTTGGCGGCGTTGCGAGTGGCTTGCGGCTCGTTGGCGAACTTCTGCCGCATGCTGCGGTAGTTCGCGATCTGCTTGTTGTCCCGGTAGCTGATGCCACCGAAGAACGCGGCCATCCCGAAGAACTCCTTTTGCGTCCAATGGTCGAACGGGTGGTTGTGGCACTGGGCGCACTCGAGGCGCGTGCCCAAGAACAGGCGCACCGTGTTGGCCATCGAGTCGTGCGGCATGCCGGTGTCGCGCATCAGGTGACCCGTCGAGCCATTGTCGCGGCCGTGCGCGGCGCCTTCGGCGACGACCATCGCGCGGACGAACTCGTCGTAGGGGAGGTCGTCGCGCACCGAGGTGCGGATGAAGTGGGCGAACGGCTCTCCGCTCAGGTTGCGCTGGCGCGACTTCACGCGGAGGAGGTCGAACCAGTAGTTGCTGAAGTGGCTGGTGCGGCCAGGGCTGTCGAGCAGCAGGTCCAGCAGCGCGCCGCGCTTGTCCGTGGCTTGGTCTTCGAGGAACGACTCGGTCTCCTCTAGCGTCGGGATGCGGCCGACGACGCTCAGGTAGGCGCGCCGCACGAAGGTGGCGTCGTCGACCAGCGGCAGGGGCTCCAGCCGCTTGCGCTTCAGGCCGCGCTCGAGCAGGGAGTCGATCTTCGCCGCGTCACGCAGCACGTCCTTCGTCTTGCGGACCTCTTCGACCCGCTGCTTGGGTCGTTGAGGGTTGCTCGCGGTGGTCTGTGCGGGCACGGCGACGCCGAGGACGGCGAGCGCCAAGGAAGCGTTGAGGAGGGTGTTTCGGTTCATGGCACCAACGTCGGAGCGGGCACGGGCTCTCCGGCCTGCTCATAGAACGCAAGATCAGACAGATCGACCACCGCGGGGTCGCGGATTAGCACCTGTCTCTACCTGGGCATTCTAGCAGGCTGAGCCGCTCGCTTCTCGGCTGCATGTGCGCGACGGGCGGGTCGATGGCGTTGGCCGAGCGCGCCGCGACACCTCGTCAGCGCTGCGCGCAAGCATAGACCAAATAATTGTTTACATCCCTGGATGGGCGGGTCGGGAGGATGTCCGTGCTTGGAGGCGAGGGGGCGCGCCGCCACAATCTCCCTATGTCCGAGTCGCTCGAGCAGGAGGTCGCGGGGATGTTCCCAGACGCGCGGCCGATCTTCGTGGTCGGCGCTGCGCGTTCGGGCACATCGATCGTTGGCGACGCCCTGCGCTTCGGGGCGGAGATTCCGGGCACCCGCGAGGGGTTCCTTTATTCCACCGCGTATCTGCTGTTGACCCATCTCGACCAAGTGTGGTCTCGGATCGGACCTGGCCTCGATTACTTCGCCGCCGAGGATCGCGGGGATCCGGTCCGTGAGCGCGCCATCGCGCGGTTCGACTTTCGCGCGCTGCAGGCCGACGTGCTCCGTCACTTCCACCAGCTCTCTTCGCAGGGCGAGCAGGTTTGGCTGGACAAGACCCCGGACGTCTACATGGTCCACGTATCGCCGATCCTCGCCGCGATGTACCCGCAGGCTCGCTGGGTCTGGGTGCAGCGCAACGGCGTCGAGGTGCTCGACTCTCGTCGGCGCACGCACCCTGAGATGACGTTCGCCGAGGGGTGCGACGATTGGGCGGGAGTCGTGCGCGACTGGTATCGGGCTAGCCGCGCGTTCGAAGGCCGGTGGATCGCGGTCGACCAGCGCGACGTCGCGGTCTCCGGCCCCGAAGTGGCGGCGCGCCTCGCCACCTTCTTAGGCCTCGATGCAGCCCAGCAGCGCGGCGTCGCGCAGACGTTCGCCACGCACCGCCCCGGGAAGACCATGCAGCGCAGCTTCGGCGACGTGCTGACGTTGGATCGCGTGGACTGGCCTGAAGAGCAGAAGCAGACGTTCCGCGCGCGTTGCCGCGAGGCGATGGAGCTAGCTGGCTACGACGGCGAGGGCGGGCCAGCGCAGCCGCGTGAGTGACGGTCCGCGCTGCGGCGGCGCCGATTGCGGAAAGTCATGTGGAAAGTCATGCACGGCTCCTCGTCGCCGCCAGCATACGCGCGCTCGCGCGCCTGACTGCGCGCGTGTTTCTTTCGGCACGCGCGGATACGTTCAGCGCGACGCCGTGCATCGCCGCGTCGCATCGATTTTTGCCAGGAGGTAACTGTGTCGTCTGCAGCGCGTGTCGCCGCCATTCAGCTGATCGCTCGTAAGTCCCCGGTCGCCATCGAAACCGGCTCGGCCAATATCCCCGAGCTCTTCGGCGTCAACGTCTTCGGCCTCGAGCAGATCCGCGAACGCTTGCCGAAGGCGGCGTATCAGTCGTTGCAGCGATGCATGGAGCGTGGCGAGCAGCTTGACGCGCACCTCGCAGACCTCGTCGCCAACGAGATGAAGCTGTGGGCCGTAGAGCGCGGCGCGACGCACTTCACGCACTGGTTCCAACCGATGACGGGCGCGACGGCGGAGAAGCATGACAGCTTCGTCGACATCGACTTCGGCAACGGCGGGGTGCTGATGGACTTCAGCGGCAAGGCTTTGATCAAGGGCGAACCGGACGCGAGTTCGTTTCCGAGCGGCGGGCTGCGCGCGACCTTTGAAGCGCGCGGCTACACCGCGTGGGACCCCACGTCGCCAGCATTTATCCGCGAGACCAAGAGCGGCGCGACGCTCTGCATCCCGACCGCCTTCTGTTCTTGGACTGGAGAAGCGCTCGATGAGAAGACGCCGCTGCTGCGTAGCGCGGAGGCGCTGAACCGCGCGGCGCTGAAGG
>JAYYEE010000083.1:0-3252 GCA_036160175.1 Planctomycetota bacterium | reverse complement strand
CCACGTCTGGGGCGGCCCCGGATCGTCGACGAGCGGCTGTACGGCGATGTCGCGCGCCGAGCTGCTGGCGCTCTTGCGTTGGCTGGACCCAGAGGCAGCACCGGTGTTGGTCCAGGCGCCGCGCGCCGAGCTCGCCGCGCTCCAAGCGGCGCGCCGCTAGGGCTGGGGCGCGCCGGCGATCATCTCATCGAGCGCGGGGTGCTCGGGCGCGTCTTTTCGCCACGCCATCACGATCGGGAACGTCACGCGCGGTTCGCCCCAAGGGTAGGCCGCGAGCCGCCGCCCCTTTGGGCCTTCGCGGTCTAAGCTCGGCACCAGCGACCACCCCAGTCCCGACTCGACGTAGCCTAAGATCGTGTCGGCGTTGCCGAGCGCGATGGTCGTGGTCAGCGTGATGCCGTGCTGCGCGATCGCCTGCAGCTGCAGCGCGTGGTGCCGCGTGCCCGGCTCGTAGCTCAAGAACGGCATCGACGCTAGGTCGCGCAGCTTGGGGCGTCCTCGCCGCGGCGCGTTCGCCTTAGGCACGACGAGGCACGCGTGTACGGTCGCGATCTGTTGGCTGGCGATGTCGTCGGGCACGTCGCTGAGGTGCGCGATCACGACGTCGGCGGCGCCGCTGCGCAGGGCGCTGAGGTCGACGGTCGTCAGCTCTTGCAGCGTCAGCTGGGCCTGCGGCCGCCGCTTGCGCAGCGCGACCAGCCACGGCGGCAGCAGCTGGCGGATCAGCAGGGACTCAGCCTGGATCGTCAGCGCGCCGTCGTAGTCGCCCGTGCGCACGCCCTCGACGACGCGCGGCAGGTCGCGGAAGAACGGGGTCACGAACTCGAGCAGCCGCTCGCCTGCCGGCGTCGGGAGCATCGTGTCCTTGCCGACCCGCATCAGCAGCTCGACGCCGACCTCGGCCTCGAGCTTCTTGACCTGCTGGTGCAGCGCGGGCTGGGTGATCGGGTAGTCCGCGGCGCGCGCGGCCTTGGCGTAACCGCCGCTGGTCGCGACCAAGTGAAATCCGGCAAGTCGATGAAGGTCAATCATTTGGGATCGCGTGGTGGACGTGGGGCGCCGCGGGCGCGGCCGACGCATATTCGATAAGAGTGGCTTATCGATACGAATCCAGCAAGTAGCAACTGTAAACTATGGATCGCGGCGATAGTTGCTCGTGCCTGAAATCCAGGAGTCGATGCGCATGCCTACCGATCCACGCAAACCGTTCCCGCTCTCGTCGTTGTTGACCGCTCAGTTCTTCGGAGCGTTCAACGACAACGCCTTCAAGATGATCGTGGTCTTGCTCGGCCTCGCGGCTGTCCAGGACCAAGACGAGGTCGCCAAGCAGGGCGTCACCACGCTCGCGATGGTGGTGCTCACCGCGCCGCTGATGTTCGGATCGCTGCCAGCCATGGTGCTCGGCGACCGCGTCAGCAAGCGCAGCCTGATCGTCTGGACCAAGTTCGCCGAGCTCATGCTGATGGCGCTCGGCACCTACGCGCTCTGGGCGCAGCCGCAAGGCTGGCTGCCCTACGTCGTGCTCGGCGGCATGGGCTTGCAGAGCGCGCTGTTCGCGCCCGGCAAGTATGGGCTGCTCCCCGAGGTGCTGCCGCACGAGCAGCTGACAGCGGCCAACGGCAAGCTCGAGGCCGCGAGCTTCCTCGCGATCATCCTCGGCACGGTCGCGGGCGGCTTGATGCTCGAGAACGTGGGCGGTTCGGTCTGGATCGCTGGCGTGATCCTCACGGTCCTGTCGTCTCTAGGCTTCGCGACCGCGCTGCGCCTGCCGCGCGTGCCGGCGAGCGGCGGCGGCGAGCCCGCGACGGTCGCGCTGAAGGGCGCCTGGCGAGCGGTGCGCGACGACCGCTCCCTGTGGCTGGCGACGCTCGGCACGGTCGCGTTCTGGAGCATCGCCAGCTTGCTGGGCCAGGACGTGCTGGTCTACGGCAAGGAGGTCTTGGAGTTCCCGGACGACCTCGCGGCGGTGCCCTACGCGCTCTTCGCGATCGGCGTCGGCGCCGGCTCCCTGCTCGCGGGCAAAATCGCCAAGGGCAAGGTCGAGACGGGCCTGATCCCGCTCGGCGCGATCGGCCTCGCGGCCACCACCGCGGCCATGGGCCTGTTCGTGCCGGGACGCGTCGGGACGTTCGTCCTTATGGCCTTGCTGGGCGTCGCGAGCGGGTTCGTCGTGGTCCCGCTCAACTCGCTCGTGCAGTGGCGCGCGCCTGCGAACCGCCGCGGCGGGGTGATCGCGCTCGTCAACATGCTGTCTTTCGCGGGCATGATGGTAGGCAACTTCGGCTGCCTCGGCCTCGCGCAGGCAGGCTGCGACTGCGCCGCGATCCTGGTGATCGCTGCCGCGCTGACGTTCGCGGCGACCGCGTGGGCGATCTGGCTGCTGCCGGACTCGCTGCTGCGCTTGGTCATCGTGCTGCTGGCCAACACCCTCTACCGCCTGCGGGTGCTCGGCCAAGGGCGCGTGCCTGAGACCGGCGGCGCGCTGCTGGTGCCGAACCACGTGTCGTTCCTCGACGCGCTGTTCCTGCTGGCGGCGACCGACCGGCCGATCCGCTTCGTGGTGGAGCAATTCTGGTACGAGAAGCCCTACCTCAAGCCCTTCTTGAAGGCGCTCGGCGCGATCCCGATCAGCGCCGCCGGCGGACCGCGCTTGGTGCTGCGCGCGCTGCGCGACGCCGGGCAAGCGCTCGATGACGGCGAGGTCGTGTGCTTGTTCGCGGAGGGAGAGATCAGCCGGATGGGCAGCACGCTGCCGTTCCGCCGCGGGCTCAAGCGCATCGTCAAAAACCGCAAGGCCCCGATCGTGCCGGTGCACCTGGATCGCGTCTACGGCGCGTTCGGCAGCTCGCAGCAGGGCCGCCTGCGGATGCTGCCGGACCGGATCCCGATGCCCGTGACGGTCTCGTTCGGCGCGCCGATGTCCAACGACACGCTGCCGGCAGACGTGCGCGTCGAGGTCGAGCGTCTCTCTGAGGTCGCGGCGCAGCTGCGCGCAGACGAGCTCAAGCCGCTGCACGTCGCCTTCGTGCGCCGCGTCCGGCGGGCGCCTTGGCGGCAATGTCTCGCGGACACGCAGGGCAAGAAGCTGTCGCGCGGCGCCTCGCTGGCAGGCGCTGTGGTGATGGCGCGGCGCCTGCGCGGCCCCTGGGCCGAGCAGGAGCGCGTCGGCGTGATGTTGCCGCCTTCGATCGCGGGCGCGCTGGTCGCGTTCGCCGCGAGCCTCTCGGGCAAGACCGCGGTCGCGCTCAACTT
>JAYYEE010000082.1:0-4845 GCA_036160175.1 Planctomycetota bacterium | reverse complement strand
TCGCATCGCTGGGGCGACGATCTACGCGACGGTCGCCTACGCGCTCTGGCTGCGCGCTGCCGAGCGTATGCGCTGGTTGCTGGATCCCGTCACCGACCCGCGCGACGAGCTGAGCCTTTTGGACGCGGCCGCGGCCTTGCTGACGTTCTTCCTGCTCCAGGTGGTCAGCGCGGTGATCCTGAGCCTCTACGTCGAAGGGCAGCTCTGGGTGCAGGCCCTCGCGTTCGTCATCGCTGGCTCTGTGGCGGTCGGGTTTTTTCGACGACGGTTCCGCGCGCGCTTCGTGCCGGCCGCAGCGGCGTTCGGCTGGGAAGAGGGCGGCGCTTCTGGTCCTACCTGGTATGCGGTAGGCGCTGCTGGCGGCGCGGCGCTCGGGGTCGTCGGGTTGCTCTACGCGGACGCAATCCGGTCGGCGTCGCCAGACCTGATCCCAGAGATTCCCACGGCAGGGTTCCCTGCGCTGTTGGTGTTGGCCGTCGTGGCGGCGCCGTTCGTCGAGGAGCTCCTGTTCCGCGGGCTGCTGCTCGGCGCGCTGCGGCGGGTGGTCTCGGACAGAGCCGCGGTCGTCTGGAGCTCGTTGCTGTTCGCGTTCGTGCACCCGATGGTCTCGTGGCCGCCGGTGTTCTTGCTCGGCCTCGCCTGCGCGCTCCTGCGTTGCCGCGGCGCCCCGGTGTTCGCCTGCATGCTCTTGCACGCGGTCTATAACGCCATCGTGGTCGGGCTCGCGTAATCCGCGGAGTTACCTGCCATCGTTCTGCTCGCCTTGGGCGCGGAGCTCTACCTCCAGCTCGACGAGCTCTGGCGCGTCCGGGAGGCCGCGGACCGCCGTCACCTTGACGACGTCGCCTGGCTTACGGCCGGAAAGGACGCCGTCAAACTCGTGGAAGGCGCGGACCGGGGTGCCGTCGATCGCGACGATCACGTCGCCGTATCGCTCGATGTCTGGGCCTGTGCGCGTCTCGCGAATCGCGAAGGGCCGCATGCCCGCGCGCGCTGCACCGTAGCCGGCGGCGACGGTCTGCGCGATCGCGCCAGACGCGTAGGGTAGGCCGAGCTCGGCGCCGAGGCGGTAGCTGCCGTACTCGCCGCGCGTGAGCCCCAGCACGGCGCGGGTCGACTGCTTACCCAGCAAGCGCGGCACGATCTCGTTGACGGTGTCGACGGGCACGGCGAATCCGAGGCCGGCGTTGGCGCCGCTCGGCGAGTAGATCGCGGTCGTTACGCCGATGAGCCGACCTGCCGAGTCCAGCAACGGCCCGCCAGAGTTGCCGGGGTTGATAGCCGCGTCTACTTGGATCAGGCCATACATTAAGTTTTGGTCTTCGCCCTTCAGGGTGCGATTGAGGGCGCTGACCACGCCGGTCGTCATCGTCTGGTCGAAGCCGAACGGGTTGCCGATCGCGATCGCGGTCTGCCCGACGCGCAAATCTCGTGAGGTGCCGAGCTGGATCGGGACTAGCTCTCCGAACGAGCCCTGCAGCTGCAGGATGGCGAGGTCGTGGCTCGGCGACGATCTCAGGACGCTGGCGCTGTAGTTGCGACCAGCGATCGTCACTTCGACCTTCCGCGCCCCTCTTACGACGTGATCGTTGGTGACCACGATGCCTGACTCGTCCCAGACGAAGCCGCTGCCTGATCCCTGCTGCCGGCGTACGCTGCCCCAATTGTCGGCGACGAGCGACTGCGTGTTGATGTGCGCCACGGACGGGGCCGTCTGCTCGAAGACCGCGACGAAGCTCTCCTCCAGCGGGGCCAGCGCGCCGCGCGCCGTCACCGGCCGCGGCGCGGCCGAAGGCGCGGGCGCGAACAGGTCGACGCGATCGATCACCAGGTAGGCCGCGAGCGCGAAGGCGCCGCCTGCTAAGGCCAGCGGCAGCGCGCTGGACTTGGCCCGGGAGAAGGGCGGGTAGGAGTGGCTCATCGGCAGTCGGCGTCGCTTACGAGCGGTAAGAGGGCTCCCTCAGCTACGGACGCGGCGCGCGTATGTTCCCGGAAATCCTCGCCGAGCCTGGGCGCGGGGTCGGTTATTCCGGCTTTGGCCAGAGGTCACGCCAATTGCCGCTCGGGTTGTCCTTCTGCGCGCGCAGCATCGCGACCGCCTCGGGGTGCAATTGAACCCGCTCCATGGCCGTCTCGCTCAGGATCTGGCCGCAGGCGTCGACGATGCCCTCCGGGTGCATGTCGTGGTACTCGTAGATGTGCTTGGGCGTGCCGGACTTGCTGAACTTGACCACCGCGCGCGCCAGCTGAGGCACGCCGAGGATCGAGCCGAGGTTGTCGAGCAGCCCGATCTCCCCGTCGTGAACGGAGACCACCGGGACGCGGCTGCCCGCCAACCCGACCGCGCCGAGCGCGTCGACCGCGCCGTCTGGGCGGAGGTGTAGGCTGCCGTCGACGCCGAGCGTCTGCTTGAGGTGCGCGAAGCCGTCCTTGCGGCCCAGCTCACCGCAGAGCAGGTCCGGCGAGGAGACGACCGTGACGTTGGCGTAGACGCCGCGGTCGAGCAGCTGCTCGGAGGCCGAGATCGCCTCGGGAACCAGCGCGCCCATGACGAACAGCTCGACGACGTTCTCGCCGGGGTTGTAGCCGTTGTAGCCGCGCCAGTCGATCAGGCGGAAGCCGCCCGCGAGCGAGTGCGCCTTGACCGTCTCGAGGATCTCCGCCTCGGACTTCGTAGGCACCTCGGCTTCGTGCAGCCCCCCGTCTTCGGCGGTCAGGCCCAGCAGCGCGTCGTTGGGCATGTCCGTCTTGAACTGCACCTGGCGCTTGAGCCACTTGGTGAGGTCCTTCTGGTTCAGCGCGCGGGTGACGGCGCGGATCATGACGCCGGTGCGTCCCTGGTTGTCCCGCGTGAAGTGCCGCCGGATCGCGTCGCAGAGGATCCACTCCATCTCCACCGCGAAGGCGGGCTCCCACGTGATCAGGTTCGGGATCTGGATGTCGCTCTTCCAGCTGTGCTGGGCGCCCTCCGGCGCGAGCGTGATGCCCGAGGGGGTGCCGACGAGGATGAACGAGCTGCCCCAGTAGAGGTTGTAGTAGAGCTGGTCGAGCGCGCGTTTGATGAAGAAGTCGTAGACGGTCATCATCGGCAGGAACGGAATGCCGGCGATGTCATCCATCTTGCCGAAGCTGCCGACCGCGGTCATGCAGTTGGCCTCCGCGATCTCAAACCGAATGTGGCGGGTGAACGCCTCGTCGGTCGGCGCGAGCTCCGGGCGCAGACGCTCGTGGAGGTCGAGCTTGGACTCCCAGTTCTCGTCGTGCTTGGGCCCGAAGATCTTCTCGTCCATCGCCGGGTTGATGTTCGTCGACGTGCCGACGTCGGGCGCCATGGTCATCATCAGGTCGGCGATGGGGCCCCACTGCGCCTCGGCGTCGGTGAGCTCCTTGCCGGCCTTCTTCTCCTTGCCGGCGACCTTGAGCTCGTCGTAGACGCCGATTCGGACGAGCTTGGACGCGAGCTGGCCCCACATCCACTGCGTGTGCGTGGTCGGCGCGAGCTTGAGGTTGATGTCGAGGGCGCTGGGCACGCCGCCGCGCTCGTCGATTTGCGCCTGGACGCGCCCGCGGTTGGCCTCGGCTTGCGCTTGCAGCGCCTCGATGCCGAGCCGCAGCTCTTCGCCGCGCTGGGCGGCGAACTTGCCTGCCTCGCTGTCGCCGTCGAGGCGCACGAACGGCCGGTCCATCGACAGCCCCTGCGCCTCGAGGATCGCCACGACCTCCTTCTCGTCGGGCATCGCCGAGTGGTTGCCGTTGGCCGCGACGCACTCGAGGCCGCGGCCCTTGATCGTGTGCATCAGGATGAGGGTCGGGCGGAGCTTGTCTTGCTTGGACTGCTCGAAGGCCGCGACGATGGCCTCGTGGTCGTGTCCGCCCGTGTCGAAGAACAGCTTGACGACGTCTTCATCCGACAAGGACTCGATCAGGGTCTTCGCCTTTGGCTCGGCGCCGATGACGGCCTCGCGCATCAACTGCGCGTCGCGCTTCCAGATCAGCGCTTGGTAGTGGTAGTCCGTGAAGCCCTCTTCGAAGACCTTGCGCAGCGCAGCGCCGCCCTTCTTGGCGAACACCGACTCACGGAAGTTTCCGTGGCGGAGTTGGATCACGTCCCAGCCGTTGGCGATCGCCGTGCGCTCGATGCGGTCGGCGTCGGTGCCTTGGAGGCCGCGGTTGTTGGGGATGCGCGTGCCGTCGAGGTTCTGTCGGTTGTAGTCGATGATCCAGGTGACGTTGCCGAGTTCGCGCTCGGCGACCTCGGGCAGCACCTCAAGCAGCGACCCCTCGCGGAACTCGCTGTCACCCATCATGCACCAGAAGTGCGGCTCGTCGACATCCCAGCCGTGCTGGTTGGCGTAGCGGTAGGCGAGCGCTTG
Source organism: Planctomycetota bacterium (assembly GCA_036160175.1). Classification (GTDB taxonomy): domain Bacteria; phylum Planctomycetota; class UBA1135; order UBA1135; family UBA2386. The sequence goes on along the minus strand of JAYYEE010000082.1, from coordinate 472 downwards.
GTAGACCGCGACGACAGGCGGGATGCCGACCGACCCCGACGGCAAGAACCGCCAGCTGTCTGGGTCTGCTTCGGCGTGATAGCTTTGGAAGACTGGCTTGCCGTCGTGCGAGAAGCTGCGGAGTCGGTGCATGACCGCCTCGCTGTCTTCCTCGTTGAACCACGTGCCGTCTGGGTGCCGGAACATCCCCATCGCGTGGTGCAGGGAGTGGTCGATCGGCGACGCGTGCGGCTTGCAGCAGATGTAGTCGCCCGGGTCCCGAACAACGAGGTGGAGCGCCGACATGAAGTCCAAGCTCGACGCGCACGCGGCGGGGTGGCCGCCGACCTTTGGGTCGGTCTTGTCGGCGTCTGCGCGGTGGTTGGCGATGTGGATCATCGCGACCATGTGCGCGAAGGCACGGCGAGCGACCTGGTCGATTAGGGCGAAATCGGTCTGGGTGGCGGACGTCATGGTCAAACGGTCTGGGCGG
>JAYYEE010000081.1:0-2674 GCA_036160175.1 Planctomycetota bacterium | reverse complement strand
GTGCACGCGAGCGCGGCTGGTCGGGCCATGGGCCCGACCAGTTGGAGCGCGCCCCAGCAGGCGCCTGCCTGCAGGGCCACGGCGACGAGGGCTCTCTGCCACGGCGAGCGGGTCAGGCGCGACCAGCCACCCAGGGCCGCGCCAGGGAGCGTGAACGCCAGCATCCACGGGAGCGGGAGGTCTCCGCGCGGGAGGCTCGCGAGCGCGAGCAACGCGGCGAGCACGGTCGCCGCGGTCGCGAGGCAGCGCAAGCCGATCGGGGCTGGGTCGCGCGCGCTCAAGCGTGCTCTCCTCGGAGCAGGGTCACGCGGTCCGCGCGCTCGCGGAGCTCCGGGGCGTTGAGGAAGCCGCCAGCTGAGATCCAGTAGCAGTGCGACAGCGCGTCGAGGTCCGAGAGCTGATCGGTGGTCAGCGCCGAGTAGGTCGAGAGGCTGGCCTCGGAGAGGGTCGTCATCAACTCGACCCGCTGAGCGGGTCCGCAGACGTCGATGGTCTCGGGCTCCGTGTCGACGAGGAGGACCCGCGCCTGCGCGCCGCGCTGTTGGAGCGCTTCGACCAGGCTGGCGCACGCGCCGAGGCTCCACTCGAAGTGTCGGAGGCCGCGGCCCCGCGGCGTCCCTGGCGGCCGTCGGAGGTCCAGCACGACGCCGACCATCCGCGGCGTCCGGCCCTTCGTGACGCGCCGGACGAGGGTCCCGGTCGTTGCGCTCCGGAGCGCGTGGACGCCGCGGGCGTCTTCTTGGTCGTTGTGCTCGCGCAGCGCGTAGAAGTCGGGCCCGTCGAGGGCTGACCGCTCGACAGAGGCTGCGTCTGTGTCGGTGGCAGCCTCGAGGACGTCGGCGCGCAGCGGCACGCGCGCAGGCTCAGTGATCAGCTCCGCCTCGCTGCTGACGACCGACTTGGACGTGAACATCCCGAGCGGCCACTCGGACTCAAGCACGTAGACGCGCTCGAGGACGTGGCTCCGCGCGAGGCTGCGCTGCGGGAGCTCGATGCGACGTCCGGAGAAAGGCTCGAGCGTCGGGAGCAGCCTGGGCGGCTCGCCGCGCATGAAGCGGGGCTCATGCAGCCGGCAGAACCGCAGCGGTCTGCGGCCTCGGTGCTCTACGACGACCGCCTCGGTGTAGAGCGCCCCGGCGATGGTGGTCCGCGGCGCGACGCGGATCGACGTGAAGTGCAGGCGGCGTTGTTTGGCGACGAAGTCGACGACGAGCGGCGTCGCCAGCATGGCTGCGGCGACGCGCGCGTTCTCGTCGTCGCTGATCCACGCTGCGCTGCCTGCGAGCGCAGAGAGCCACAGCGCGATCTTGCCCCGAGTGGTCAGCTCGAGCGAACTGTTGGGCGTCGCCAATGGGTCTCCCTAGTCGGGCATCGGAGTTCCGGCCAACACATCTCGGAGGAGCGCGTCGGGGCTCGTCCCCGCGCGCGGCGTGATGCGGTGGGCCCAGGCGGCGACCAGCAGCGCGCGGACGTCGTCGGGGACGACGAAGTCCCGCCCCTTGACGAACGCGCGCGCTCGGCACGCGCGGTGCAAGGCCTGCGCGCCGCGCGTGCTCACGCCCTGGATCAGCTCAGGAGACGTGCGCGTGCGGTTGGCCAACTCGACCACGAACGCGACGATCTCGCGGTCGCAGCGCACCTGATCGATGGCGGCGCGCGCGGCCTTGAGCTCGTCGGCCGTGGCGACTGCGCGCACGTCGTCGACGAGGCGGTGCCCGTCTTCGCGGCTGACGACGTCGACCTCGGCCTCTGGGTCAAGGTGGCCGAGCTCGATGCGCAGCAAGAACCGGTCGAGCTGGTTGTCGGGCAGCGTGTAGGTCCCGGCTGCCGTCAGCGGATTTTGCGTCGCGATCACGAAGAACGGGTCCGGCAGCGCGTGCGTCGTGCGGTCGACGGTGACGCGTCGCTCGGCCATGCACTCGAGCAGCGCGGACTGAGTGCGAGGCGGCGTTCGGTTGAGCTCGTCGGCCATGAGCACGGACGTGAAGACGGGGCCCTCTCGGAACGTCAGCTCGCCGGTGCGCGGGTGGTAGATCTGGGCGCCGATCAGGTCGCTCGGGAGCAGGTCCGCTGTGCACTGGACCCGCTGGAACGGCAGGTCGAGAGACTGCGCGAGCGTCCGCGCCAGCAGGGTTTTGCCGACGCCCGGGAGGTCTTCGACCAGCAAGTGCCCGCCGGCGAGCAGCGTAATGACAGCCATTTCGACCGCGTCGTGCTTGCCGTGCACGGTCTCGTTGACGGTCTCGATGAGTTTCTGCGCGATGGGGGTCATTCGCTGTGATTGGGTCGTCGTCGTCATGCTAGCACTGCGGCCAGCGAGAAGGCTACGCGCGCGAAGAGGCAACGTTGGAGCTGCGAGCGTGGTTCGCTGGCTTGGCAGACTTCCCGTCGTTACCCTCCGGCGGTGAGCGAGGTCCTAGTTGCGAAGTTTCATGCCCGCGGGCACTTGATCGACAGCGGGTTGCTCTCGGATGCGATGGAGGCGGTCCACACGGCGGGCGCGAGCTACGAGGTGGCGCGCTTGGACATCGGCGCGCGGCGCGCCGATGACAGCGAGGTCGAGCTCGAAGTGACGGCGCCGGACCAGGCCGTCTTCGACAGGGTCCGCGCCGACCTGATGTCGCTCGGGCTCAGCGAGATCGAGACGGAGGACGCGGAGTGGCAGGTCGTCGAC
>JAYYEE010000080.1:0-7383 GCA_036160175.1 Planctomycetota bacterium | reverse complement strand
TTTGCTGATCGTGCGCGCCTTGGCGGGCGACTCGACGATCAGCCGCACCGCGACCGACTGCACGCGGCCGGCCGAGAGCTTCGGCTTCACCTTCTTCCACAGCAGCGGGGAGACCGTGTAGCCGTAGAGGCGGTCGACGAGTCGGCGCGTCTCCTGGGCCTCGACGAGGTCCATGTCGATCTCGCGCGGCGACTCCAAAGCCTTGAGGATAGCGGACTTGGTGATCTCGTGGAACACCAGCCGCTTGGTCTCGCACTTCGGCTTCAGCTCTTCGAGCAGGTGCCAAGAGATCGACTCCCCTTCGCGGTCTTCATCGGTCGCGAGGTACAGGGTCGACGCGTCCTTGACCATCGCCCGGAGCTTCTTGAGGTGCTCCTTCTTCTCGGCGGGCACCACATAGAGGGCCCGGAAGTCCTCGGAGACGTCGATGCCGAGCTTGGCCCACTTCTCTCCCTTGAGCTTGGCGGGCACCTCGCTGGCCGTGCTCGGCAGGTCGCGGACGTGGCCGATGCTGGCCTCGATGCGGTAATCGGAGCCCAAGTATTTGCTGATCGTGCGCGCCTTGGCGGGCGACTCGACGATCACGACGGGGGTGCCTGTTTGCTTCTTGCTGGCCATGAGGTGGGTGGTTGGCCTCGACGTGTTAGGCGCGTCGGGGACCTGCTGTCAAGCATCCATGGCGGACGGGCGGCGCGCGAGCCTGGCCTGGTCGTCACCCAAAGACCTGTAAATGAAGGTATTAAGGACTTGCGGTCAATGCGAGGAGGAGCCCGTCCACGCGGCCGGGGAGGCCCCGCCGGGCGCAGGCCAAGCGCCAGCGGTCCGCGCGCGGCGCGCCGCGCGCAGGCTCAGGCCTTGCGCAGCGGGCGCACGATCAGGTCCTTGAGGGCGAAGTTGCTGCCCTCGCCGACGCGCGTCACGAACAGGTCGTTGTGGTGGCGGATCAGGCCGAACTCATCGAAGCACGAGACGCCGCCGCAGATCTCCAGGCCCAGCGCGACCAGCTCGCTGGCGCGGCGGCTGCACTCGACCTTGATCTTCGCGGCCTGCTCGCGGCCGAGCGTGCCCTTCTCGTAGAGGTCGCAGCAGTGCGCGAGCCAAGTCAGGCCGCTCTCGAGCGCGATGTCCATGTCGACGATCACGTCCTGCACGCGCTGGAAGCGGCCGATCGGCTGGTCGTCGAACTGGTTGCGCTCCTCGGCGTAGATCCGGCACTTGTCGAGCGCGAACGCGAGAGAGCCCAGCGCGAGCGACGCGATGAACAGGCGCCCGCCGTTGAGCGTGGTCACCATCACCTTGAAGCCGTTGTTGACCTCGCCAAGGATCTCTTCGTCAGTGACCTCGACGTTGTCGAACATGATCGAGCCGGTCGAGGACTGCTCCCAGACCTTCTTGCCCTGCATCTCCTGGTAGAAGACGCCCTGCTGGTCCATCGGGACGATGAAGCAGGTCGACCGCTTGCCGTTGGGCGCGTCGGGCGCGGTCAGCGCGTGCACGACGACGTGGCTGGCCCAGCGCGCGTTGGTCGACCAGCACTTCTCGCCGTTGATGACCCACTTGTCCCCCCGCTTGACGGCGGTGACCTCTGGGTTGGCGGCGTCGCTGCCGCGGCCGGGTTCGGAGAGGCCGAAGACGAACATGCGCTCGCCCGCAGCCAAGGCTGGCAGGTGCGCTTGCTTTTGCGCGTCCGTGCCGCAGAGCTGCAGCGGCTTGGCGCCCAGCGAGATCGCCGCGCCCGGCGTGATGGCCACGGCTTGGCTGTGGTAGCCCAGCGCGAGGCCCATCAGGCAGAGGTCGAGGTGGTCGCCGCCTTGGCCGCCGTATTCCTCGGCGATCGGGAGGCCGAACAGGCCCATCTCGCCCATGGCCTGGATGCACGAATCGGGCACCAGCTGGTGCTCACGCTCCCATCCGAGCAGGTGGGGCGCGACGTGCTCGTCGCTGAAGTCCCGGACCGCCTCATAGAAGGCGAACTTGTCCTCGTCGATCAGGTTGGCGAGGTAGGTGTCGATTCTGCGTGCCATGGGGGCAAACACAGTAGGCCGCCGCCTGCGCGGACACCAGCGCTGGAACCGCCGCTTCCGACTTCTCAGCGGCCGCCGGCAGCGGCGGGCGCCTCAAGCTCGGTCAGGAAGGCGCGCGCCGCCGCGTTGTCGCGGTCGAGTTCGAGCACGCGGCGGAAGGACGCGATCGCCCGCGTCGGCCGATCAGAGAAGCGGAGATTGTAGCCGAGCAGCAGCTGCGCCCACGCGTCGTAAGGCTTGTCGGCACAGTAGCGCTGCAGCGCATCGAGCTGGGCCTCGAACTCCGCGACCCGGCCGTAGAAGGTGCGCTTGTCTGTCTCCGCGGTGACGATGCTCGGATCCAGCCGGACCGCCTCGCTCACCAAGAAGGACGCGTAGTGGTAGTCGCCGTTGGCGAAGACCGCGTCAGCGAGCACCAGGTGGACAGAGGCGTCCTCGGGCATGTAGTTGCGCGCCTTGGCGTAGGCCTCGGCGGCGTCTTCGTAGCGGCTGCTCTGGAAGTAGAAGTCTCCGAGCTCGACGTAGGACTCAGCGAGCGCCAAAGCGTCCGCTGCTTGGCGGCTCGACGCGGCGCGGGCCGCGCCGACCACGTCGCCCGCCGGCGCCGCGTCGCCACCAGCGAGCTGTGCGTCTTCGACGACGACGGTGCTGCTCGGCACGTAGAGGTAGGTCGGGCAGTAGGTCGTCGACGGGTACCACCAATAGCTCGACGGAAGGGCGTTCGGGACCGACCAGTTGTTCCAGTAGGCGGATTGGTAGCACGTGTTCCAGTAGTTGGTGTGCCACGCGTAGTACGGCGCCAGCACGCCGACGTTCCAGACCCACGGGCTGAACCCGCCCCAGCCCCAGCTGCATAGGTTCCAGCGCGCCGCCCAGCCCCACCCGAACGGGCGGTAGCCCCAGCCAATCCCGACGCCCCAGGTGTTCGCGCACCACGAGTTGTTCCATCCCCAGCCGCAGCCCCAGACCGCGCTGCTGCGCGGCGAGGCGTAGCCGACGAACGTGCCGCTCCGCGGGGTGACGCTCCGGCTGCCGAGGCGCGGCGAGCCGAGGCTCGGCCGCAGGCCCGTGGTCAGCGCCGCGATCGAGCCCGAGGTAGGGGTCGTGACGGCTGCGCGTGGACGGAGGCGGTCGCTCGTCCGTGTCCGCGCCGTCGGCTTGCCCGTCGCGCTGCGCACGACGTCGCTCGGCCGATAGCGCTGGCTGATCGGGGGCTGCGCGACGCGCGGCTTGCGCGCGCGCACGTCGGCGGTGCTCCGCGTCGCGGCGGGCTTGGTGCTCCGGACGCGGCCGACGTCGGCGCTGCCGCTGCTGCGTGACGGCGTCCGCGCCGTGTCCGCGCGCGTCGGCGAGCTGCTGCTGCGCGAGCGGCCGGTCGACGCTCGGGCGCTCGCGCTCGGCGTCGCAGGCGTCCGGGTGATGGAGCGTCCAGCGGACGTATCTTGTGCCGGTCTGCTCGTCCGCGGCGCGCGGTAGCTCGATGAGCTGCTGGTCGCGCGTGGCGTGTAGCGGCTCGAAGAGGGGGACCGCGCGCTGCTGGTGCTCGGCGACGTCGAGCGGCTCGTGTTCGAGCGGCTGGTCGTAGACCTGCTGGTCGAAGCTCGGCTCGGCGACGTGGTGCGCGGCGCCGCGCGGTAGCGCGAGCTGCTGCTAGTAGACGGCCGCGGCGTGGCCCGCGGGGTCGGGCTAGGGGTCGAGCGCGTCGACGGCCGGCTCGGCGCCGTCTGTCGGACCTGCGGCGCTGGACGGCTCGGCGCTGGACGTGATACGCGGGGGGTCGGGCGGCTGGGCGCCGGACGCGTGACCCTGGGCGCTGGCCGGCTCGGCGCAGGCCTCGTGGTCCGAGGTGCAGGTCGTGAAGGCCGCGGGGTCGCGCGGGGAGCAGGCCGGCTCGGCGCTGGACGCGAGGTCGACGGCCGGGAGCTGGGTCGAGACGAGGACCGGCCGCGCTGGGCGCTCAACGGCAGGCTTATCAGCAGTCCGAGCAGAGCGAGCAGGATGGGTCGTCGGGTCGTCATGTTGGTTCGTTGGGAGGTCGCGCCCAACCCCTCAGCAAGAACGATACCGCTGCGACGGCGGGATCTAGTGGTTGGAACCAAGGGGCTTGTGGCAGTTTTATTCGGCAGTGCGTATTCTCGGGTCGCGAGAGCAGCGCACGTGTCTCGCGGCCGCTACACAACGTTCCCCAAGCGCGTGCACTAGCGCAGAGCGCGCGCGCCCGTTTCGAGCATGCCCGAATCTTCCCAGCAGCAGCGACGCGCGAAGCCGAGCTTGTTCGGTCCGGCGCTGCGGACGTTCGTCCGCGGCTTGGCGGCGGTGCTCCCGCTCGCACTGACGGGCTCGCTCATCACCTGGTCGGTGGTGAACGGGGAAGCATTGCTCCGCAGCGTGATCGTGTTGTGGCTCCCCGAAGATCAGTATTGGCCGGGGATGGGCTTCGTGTTGTCGATCGCCTTGGTCTTCATCATCGGCCTGCTGCTCTACTCCTTTATCGCCAGGAGGATCTATCGGGCCTTCACGGCGCTCGTCGAGCGCATCCCGGTCGTCAAGTCGATCTACGGCATGTTCGTCGACGTCGCGCGACTGGTGGCGAGCGGCGACGAGAAGCCGTTCCGGAAGGTCGTGATGGTCCAGATGCCGGGGGAGGTCGAGCTGATCGGCTTCCTGACGCGGGAGGGCTTCGACGACCACCCCGAGATCGGCGAGGACAAGTTGGCTGTATACGTCCCCATGAGTTACCAGCTCGGCGGCTACACGGTCGTCGTGCCGGCGACGCGCGTGCGTGAGATCTCGATGTCGGTCGAAGAGGCGTTGCGCTTCTGCGTGACCGCTGGCGTCTCGCGCGCCGAGGAAGTCTGACGAGGGGGGCGCGCGCGGGGATTTGCGCGTAAGATCGCGCGCTGAACCATGCGGACCCCACACATCCTCTCCGTCTCGTTCCTGAGCGCCGTCGCGCTCTTCGCCCAGAAGCCATCGTGGCCTTACTCGATGGACTTCGGACCGGTCTTGATGACTACCTTCTCGGGCAACGGCCTGTGCGGGGACGTCGACAAAGGCCTGGTCGTGCGCTTTGGTGATCGCGGCGCCGTTGCCTTCGACACCGAGCTCTTGCGGATGGCGGTGGCGTGGAACGGCAAGCTGAAGCTGCGCGGCACGGCCTACGACGGCTCGCACGGCCCGTTCCCCTCGCGCGAAGGACAGGTGCTCGCGGAGACGCGCCCCGGCCCAGGTTGGTGGCAGGGTGACGACGCGAAGGACCCGCGGCCGATCCCGCACGGCCCGCTGCCGACCGAGTGGGGGCGTTACGGCGGTCACCGGCGCGTCGGCGACCAAGTCATCATCGACTACCGCATCGCGGACATGGACGTGCGCGAGCACTTCACGTTGGAGGGCGAGGGCGTTCCCGCGTTGCTTCGCACCCTCGAGCTCGGCCCGTCGTCCGAGGCGCTGACGATGGTCGTCTTGGACGGCCCGGACGGCAGCGTCGGCGCGACCATGGCGGATGACGACAAGCAGATGGCGGTAGTGAACTTCACGCCCGAAGGCGGCGCGTCGCAGCGGATGGTCGCCGTGCTGCACGGCGATGAAGGCCCGGTGCTCAAGGCCGAAGGCGGTCGCGTGGTGATGCAGGTCCCCGCGCACGACCAGCCGCAGCGCGTCCGCATCTCGCTGGCGTCCGGCGAGGCTGGGGAGTCCTTTGGCAAGGCGACGGTCGAGCTGCTTAAGCCGCGCGCGCTGCAAGCGCTCCCGTCTGGGCCTGGCGCGAAGCGATGGGGCGACCCGATCGTCACCAAGGGTGCGCGCGGCGACGACGACGGCCCCTTCGCGGTCGACACGATCACGATCCCGTTCGAGAACCGATTTGGTTCGCGCATGCGCACGGGGGCGTTCGACTTCTTCTCGGATGGCCGGGCTGCGGTGTCGACGTGGAACGGCGACGTCTGGCTGGTCTCGGGCATCGATGAAGAGCTCAGCCGCGTGGAGTGGCGGCGCTTCGCGACGGGGCTGTTCGACCCGCTCGGGGTCCGGATCGTCGACGACGTCGTGTATGTGCACGGCCGCGACGGCTTGACGCGCTTGATCGACTCCGACGGTGACGGCGAGGCCGACCACTACGAGAACTTCAACAACCAGGTCTACATCACGCCCGCGTTCCACGAGTTCGCGTTCGACCTGCAGACCGACGCCGACGGCAACTTCTACTTCAGCAAGGGCGCGCCGGTGAACCCCGGCGGCCGCGGCTTCATGAAGATCGTCCCGCACCACGGCACGATCCTGAAGGTCAGCAAGGACGGCTCGACCATCGAGGCGGTCGCCACCGGCATGCGGGCGCCGAACGGCATCGGCGTGTCGCCGACCGGCGTGCTGACCAGCGGCGACAACGAGGGCACCTACATGCCGCGCTGCCGCCTCAACTGGATCGAAGCGGCGGGCTTCTACGCCGGCGTCAAAGACACCGCGCACCGGTCGCCCGTCCCCGAGAAGCCAGACCTGCCGCTGTGCTGGATGCCGATGGACGTCGACAACTCGAGCGGCGGTCAGGTGTGGGTGACCGGCGCTGGCTGGAAGGACTTGCAAGGCCGCTTGCTGCACAACTCGTATGGCCAGTGCTCGACCTACCTGGTGTTGCCTGAGCGGGTCAACGGCCAGATGCAAGGGGGCGTCGTGCGCTTGCCAGCCAACTACACGTCGAGCGCGATGCGCGGCCGCTTCTCCCCCATCGACGGGCAGCTCTACACGATCGGCCTGAAGGGGTGGCAGACCTCGGCAGCGCGCGAGGGCGGCTTCCACCGCGTGCGCCGCACGAACAAGCCGCTCGACCTACCGATCGCGCTGCAGACCTGCGACCGCGGCGTCTACTTGACGTTCTCGTCTCCGGTCGACGCCGAGCTGGGCGCGGACCCAGAGAGCTACAGCGTCGAGGTGTGGAACTACCTCTACTCGCAGAACTATGGCTCGCCCGAGCTGTCCGTGATCGAGCCCGAGCGGAAGCGCGAGCGGGGCAAGCAAAACCGCGACCCGCTGAACGTGACGGCGGCGACCCTGTCGAAGGACCAATGCACGGTCTTCCTAGAGATCGAAGGCATGCGGCCCGTTCACCAGATGAAGATCACGTGGGATCTGGACACCGAGGACGGCCGGCCGCTGCGCGGCGACTTGCACAACTCGATCCATAACCTAAGAAAGGATCCGGGCTTCCCCGTGATCAAGTAGATGCGCTTTCATAGATCGTTGCTGCTCGGTTGGGCGCTGATCGTCACACTGCTCACCGCCGCTGGCTTCCAGCGGGTTACAGAGGCCGCCGCCGTCGCGATGGAGCGTGGCGCGAAGGTCACCTTCTCCACGGTGCGCGGCGACA
>JAYYEE010000079.1:0-2622 GCA_036160175.1 Planctomycetota bacterium | reverse complement strand
GCATGCTGCCCATCCACAAGGAAGTGGTCGAGCGGCTCTTCACCTCTGGCCTGCTGAAGCTCCTTTTCACGACTGAGACGTTCGCGCTCGGCATCAACATGCCAGCGCGCGCGGCCGTCTTCGACTTGCTGCGCAAGTATGACGGCGTCCAGATGACCTACATGAAGGCGCGCGACTATCTCCAGATGGCGGGGCGCGCCGGGCGACAAGGGCTCGACAAGACCGGCTTGGTGATCTCAATCCTCGAGGACGAGGACTTGCTCGACGCGCCGCTCTCGCGCTACCACTCGGGCAAGGTCGAGGCAATCACGTCGCGATTCAACCTCTCCTACTCGACGATCCTAAACCTCTACGACCGCCTCGGGAGCAAGGGGCTGCAGGAGGCCTACGACAGCTCGTTCGCGGCCTTCCAGGCGCTGAAGGGGTCGGCGTCCGCCAGGAAGAAGAAGCGAGCGGCAGCGCACGCTGCGTTGGCGAGCCGCGTGAACGTCCTGCGAGAGGCCGGCTACCTGGACCAAGACGGGCTCTTGCCTCGCGGCAAGATCGCGCAGCGCATCAACGGCTACGAGATCCAGGCCGCCGAGCTGCTGTTCAGCGGCGTCCTCGACCAGATGGACATCCATCAGCTCGCCGCGACCTTCACGGCGCTCATCCACGAAGAGCGGCGGCGCGCGGACCCCCATCAGCAACCGCGAGACCCGGGCCCGCTGATGCGCGCTGCGACCCAGGCTGTCCGCCGCTTCCGTGACGTCGAGTCGAACCAAGGCGTGCTCCATCCCATCAAGGAGCCGGACTGGGCCATCGCGCCAGCCGTCGATTGCTGGAGCCGGGGCGGCGACGTCGAGGACCTGGAGCGCCTGACCAACGGGCACGCAGGCGACGTCGTGCGCACGCTGCGCATGGCCATCCAGATGATGCGACAGGTCGCGCAGCAAGTAGGCAAGCAAGAGCAGCTAGGCGCGCGCCTCGAGGAAGCCATCGTGGCCGTCAACCGCGACGTCGTCGACGCTAAGCGTCAGTTCGAGCTCGGCTGACGCCGTGGTCAGCTGCGAGCGCGGGCCATGCCCGCGAAGCCGAGCTTCGTGACCAGCACGTCGAAGAACTGCTCCGGGCTCTGGATCAGGTGGCGGAAGCGCATCGGCGCGGCCTTCATCGTGATGCGCGCGCCGGCGCTGACCTGCGTCTGTACCTGCCCGTCGACGACGCAGTAGGCGTATGGCGTGTCGCCGGTCTCGAGGACCTCGAACTCTAGGCCGTCGCCGACCGACAGCACCACCGGGTGCGCGCTCAACGAGTGCGTCGCGAGCGGCGTCAACACGACGCCGTCGACGTCGGGCGCCAGCACCGGTCCGCCCGCGGCCATAGAGTAGGCCGTCGACCCCGTGGCGGTCGCGGCGATCACGCCGTCGCCGCGGTATGTGCCGAGGTCCGCCCCCCCGCGGCGCACGCGCACGATGATCATCCCGCCGGCCCCGGCGCGGCTGACGACGACGTCGTTGAGCCCCAATTCGCGCTGCGCCTGGCCGTCGCGCTGCGTCACCTCGCAGTGGAACATCAATCGGGTCTCCTCGCAGAGCTCTCCCCCCAAGAGCTTCTCAAGCGCGATCTCGCTCTGCTCGTCCTCAAAGGCAGTGAGGAACCCTAATCGGCCACGGTTGATGCCCAACGTCGGCCGCTGTCGATCCCCCATCCTGCGCGCCGCAGCGAGCAGCGAGCCGTCGCCGCCCCACACGACCACCACGTCGGCGTCCAGATCGCGCAAGGGGGCTTCACGATCGGTCACCTGCTCCGTCGCAACGCCGCGGCGCTCGAGCCAATCCGCATAACCGCGGATCACTTCAGCAGAGCCGCCCTTCTTGGCGTCACCTACCAGCAGCACCCGTCCGATCTTGGATTCCGCCATCGCCTTCTCCTCGCGCAGCGGGCGCGGGTCAGGTGGACTAGGAGTTCAGGAGGGGACCGCGGCGTCCTTGTCGACGCGGAAGCGCGACGCGACGTCCTCGGCCGTGAGACCGCAATGCTCGATGATCTGACCTCGCGACATGTGCACGAGGATCTCGTCGGGCACGCCCATGACCTGCACCTGCGCCCTCACGGGCGCGTTCGCAGCGACACACTCAATCACGGCGCTGCCGAAGCCGCCGACCGTGACGTGATCTTCCAGGGTGACGACGCGGTCGTGGCGGTTGCAAAGGTCCACCACGAACGCCTCGTCGAGCGGCTTGCAGAAGCGCGCGTTGACGACCTCGACGTGCACGCCGTCCTCTGCGAGCAGCGCCGCGGCCTCGAGCGCGGTCTGGACCATGTGGCCGTAGGCGAGGATCGCCCCGTCTTGACCCGCGCGGACGGTCTGCGCCTTGCCGAGGCGGATGGGCTCGCGCGCGCCGTCCCAGCCGACGAGGTCGTGCTGCTCGGGCGCGTTACCGCGGGCGTAGCGAACGCCGACCGGTCCGTCCAAGGTCAGCGAGAACTGCATCATCTCGTGCAGCTCTTGGCCGTCCATCGGCGCCATCAAGGTAATGCCGGGCATGCAGCGCAAGTATGCGATGTCGTAGATCCCGTTGTGCGTCGCGCCGTCTTCACCGACGAGGCCCGCGCGGTCCATCGCGAACACCACAGGGA
>JAYYEE010000078.1:0-3551 GCA_036160175.1 Planctomycetota bacterium | reverse complement strand
AGCTCAGCAGCCCCTGGACGACCGGCTGGTCGCGCAAAATCTGCCAGGGAGACGGCCGCGGCAGCAGCGGCGTCGCGGTCAGGCTCCCGTCGGCCGGGTCGATCTGTCGGAACGTTCCAGACACGCTTGGCGCACCCCCTCGGACCCAAACCACCTCGGCGGGCGCGTGCGTCACGCCGGCCGCGTCCGGAGTCGCGTTGAGCAAGTGGAGCAAGACCTCTTCCCGGTCATCTGGGTCCGCGATGCGATCGACGCTCGCCCCGTCAATCAAGGGCTCGCTCTCCGCTCGGACGATGTTCAGCCCGATCGGGTGCGCCGGGTCGGGCCCGCCAGCTTCAACCGTCAGGTAGTAGTAGACCCAGCGGTAGACGTCGACGAGGTGCTCCTCACCGCTCGTGCAGGCGAACCGATCGCTCCACGCGAGCTTGGTGAAGAAGAGCGAGTTACCGGTGATCTCTTCGCCGACGGTGTCCGTCCGGATCGTCTCCGTCGCCGAGACCGTCGGCAGCCTGCTGACGCTCAGCGGCGTCGGCGCGTCTCCGAGGTCGAACAGCGCGAGGTTCCCGCTGCCCTCGGCGTCATCGCTGAAGAGGCGGACCGACGAGACCAACTCGAGCCTCATGTCGTCGAGGACCTCCTGCGTGATCTCGGTCACCCTCGTCAAGCGGCGTGAGTACTCTTGCGCTTGGGTCCCGCTGAGTGACAACGTCGACACCGCGAAGATCATCATGGCCAGCAGTACGGACGAGATGGCCAGCTCGATCAGGCTGTAGCCCGACTCTGGGGCGCGACCCCGTGACTCCTGCGACGTCGTCATCGTTGGATGTAGATCCTGGTTTGGTGCCACGCGTAGTGGACCTGAGCATCTTGACGAAAGCAGTCGACGCGCAGCAGGTAGCTACCCTGCGGGAAATCCGCCGCCGGCACGCTCCAAGTGAACGACTCATCTCCAGCGGTGACATCCGTCTCGCGGTAGAACGCGTTGCTCGGCCGCTGCCCAGGCGTCGCCAAGGCGCCGTCCAGCAGGTAGCGGTAGCTCTCGCCGTTGTCGGACGAGTACATCAGCACATACTCAAGCTCGCCTTCGTCTTCCCCAAACGTCCCGGTCTGCGTGTACGGCTGCCCGTCCCAGCGCGTCCAGTCGACGCCGAACAAGACGTCAATCTCAGTCGGCTGCTGCAGCTCGGTGATGTCGGTCGGAGACTCGATCTCCACGCGCGGCGTCTGCTGGATGCGGAGCGTGTTGTTGATGTCGCCAGCCTCGAGGAAGGAGTGGACCAGCGAGAGCACCGACCACTTCGCGATGAACGACGTGCCCGACTCGACCGTGCGATCGATCCCGTTGACGATGATATAGCCGGCCTTGTCGCCGCTCGGGTTGCTCAGCTTGACCAAGCCCGAGCCGACGCCCTGTGAGTGAGAGTAGTAGCTCTGGTAGACCGAGCCCGTGTGGCGCGTCGAATACGGCGGGTAGTTCCAGTGCTCGCCGCCGTTGCCGCTGTAGTCCAGCGCGAACGGCCGGCTCACGGGCGCCGTCTCCGGCATGGTCATGCTGTAGTTCTCGGCGACCTCTTCGCCCGTCGTCGTCAGCGTGCCGCTGCTCGTGCCCCAGACGTAGACGTGCCGGAACCGCGAGGTCGAGGTGCCGATGTTAAAGAACGTCGAGCAGCCGTTCTCCTGCGTGCGCTGGTGGTGGTCCTCGATCGACGTGGCGTAGGCGAGCCGCGGCGTAACGCCGTATGCGGTCTGAGCGCTGTATTGGAACGCCTGCCCAGGGAAGCTCCCCGCTGGCAGGTTGCCGCGCACGCTGCCGCCCGACGTCCCCAGAAACTCCGACGCCATGCTGTCGGGATAGAGCTCACCCAGCCAGGGGAACCCAGTCCACCAGCCCGACCCCAAGATGTAGGTGACCGGCAGCTTTCGCGCGCCCGTGATCGTGTTCACGAAGCCCGGGCCTGAGCCGTAGTGCGGCGTCTGGTCGCACGGGATCGAGTTCGGGTAGCCGTTGGCCGAGTCGTAGCCGATGTCGTTTCCGAGCCCGAGGTAGAAGTACGAGAACCCGGTCATCGACGTGTAGACGCAGGCGCTCTCCACGAGGCCGTTACGGAGCAGCTCGAAGTAGCGCGGCACGTCGCACCACATCGCGTAGCCCCAGTTGTCGCGGAGGCGTCCGCCGTTGATCGTCGTGAAGTCGGTCGAGGCGTCCTCGCCGTCGTTGTCCAGGCCGTCGTGGTACCAGTTGTAGCTGTCTGGGAAGTCGTCGCCGCCGCGGAAGCAGTCCTTGTAAGGGAGGTGTCGCGGGTCGCCGTGGAACTGCGCGCGCTCCGTGAAGGGGACGTCCTCGCGGCTGTCTGACCACCACGCGTAGGTGGTCGTCAGGTTGTCCGGCTGGACGGCCACAGGGTAGACCGTCCCGCTGTTTTTCCACGCCATGTCGCCGCCGCTGAGGTCGCTAGCGATGCGGGTCTTGACGGCCATCAACACGTCGCCGGTCGGGTTATACGTCGCCCCGCCTGCTTCGACGAAGCGGCTGCTCGTCAGCAGCGCGGGGTCTAGCGCCAGCGTCCACCGCGCCGTGTTCTTAGGCCCGACGGTGTCGACAGTGCTCAGGTCCCGCGAGAAGTCAGGCACGCCCCCCGTCCTCGAGACTGGCGACGGCACGTATTCCATCATGTAGAGCTGCGCGCGCTCGGTGCTCGCGAGCCCCTGGCCGCTGACGAGCGGGCACGTGAGCGGCGTGTTGTAGAGGTAGACGCGCGTGCATGGGTCCGAACCGGGCACGAACTCCGCGACGTAGTACATCTCCTCAGAGGGACTGCTCGCGTCATCGGCGTGGGTCGCGGCCTGCCAACCGCTGTAGCTGTCATCGCCATCCACCGTGACGCCGCCGGCGAGGCACCGCAGGTCCGCAGTGTTGACGAGGCGATCTTGGTCTGGGTCGCTGTGGTCGATGAGGTCGACGCCCATGAGGTCCATGACCATCGGCTCCGACATCCGGTCCGGACCCGAGTAGTACATCGGGTGGTCGGTGTAGGCGTAGACCCGAAACCGCAGCGGGTCGGTGACGCCGCCGTCGTCCTTGCGCGTGCGCAGCTCCTCAGGGTGCGTGACCACCCGCCAGTTTGGGTGATGGATCGGGTCTTTCGCGGCGTCGCTGAAGTTGCGCAGCGCCGGCATCGGCATCAACTCGCCGTGGAGGTTGATCAGCAGCGCGTTCTTATACTTGTCCGGGTCAGAGTTGAGGTCCTCCAACAGCAGCCGCATCGTCGGCTCCGTCGACATGTCATCGAGCTCCGGGGGCGGCGGCGTCCCGGCCTGCTCGGCGGCGAGGATCTCCTCACGACGCTCCTCGACTTCGTCTACGCGGCGCTGCCACAGCGCGCGCTCCTCGGGGTAGCGCATGCCGTGGTTGAAGAAGTCGGCCAGCGCGTAAGGGTGCGGGTTGGTGTCCGCGTCGTAGGCGTTCTCTTCGGTCCCGTCGACGTTGATCCGCGCCTTGATGTTGTCGGGTACGTAGTAGTAGCTCGACGCGCTCCCTTCAGGCATGCGGC
>JAYYEE010000077.1:0-14380 GCA_036160175.1 Planctomycetota bacterium | reverse complement strand
GACCGGGTCCGCGAGATGCTCGCGATCCCGCAGGACTACCCCGTCGACATGGTCCCGAAGTACCGCGCGGACGGCATCACGGTGATGAAGCCGGCGAACGCCGAGCCCGAGCAGCCTGAGAAGCCAGCCGGCGGCGGCGGGCAACGCTGACCGCGGCGACCCTTAGCCGCGCTCGACGCCGACCAAGCCGAGCACCGCGTCGACGACCTTGTTGAGGGCGAACAGCACCATGTGGTCATGCGCGCGCACCTCGGTGTCTCCGCGCGGGATCTCCACGCTGCCGTCCTCGCGCGTGATCGCCGCGACGACGCATCCTGACGGGAATTGGGCGTCCTGCAGGGCCTTGCCGACGATCGGGCTGCCGGCGCTGACCTCTAGCTCGAGCACCTCGGCCTTGCCCTCCTCGATGCTCGCGATCGTCGAGATGCTGCGGCTCCGCACGAACGCGAGGATCCGGTTCGCGCAGAGCAGGCGCGGCGACACCGCCGTGTCGATCCCGAGCTGCTGATAGAGCGAGACGTAGTCGGGCTTTTGGACCAGCGCGATCGTGCGCTTGACGCCGAGGTTGCGGCTCAGCTGACACGACATCAGGTTTCGCTCGTCGTCGAGCGACACGCCGAGGAAGGCGTCGGCGTCGCCGACGTGCTCCTCCTGCAAGAAGTTCAAGTCCGTCGCGTCTGCGTGCAGCACGAGCACGTTCTTGAGCACCTCCGAGAGACGCTCCGCTTCGCCGCGGCTCTCGACGATGCAGCGCACGTCGACGTGCTCGCGCTGGAGCGCTTGGCAGACCTGCTGCGCGATGCCTGCGGCGCCGAAGACAATGACGTTGCGCGCGCGCTGCTTGCGACCGCCGAGCTTCTTCTCGAACGAAGCGATCGCCTTGGGCTCGCCGAGCACCAACAGCTCATCTTCCGCGCGTAGGTCGTTCGCGCCGCCAGGGATGATCACCTCGTGGTCGCGGTCGATCGCCGTGATCAACACCCCCGCCGGCAGCTTCACGTCCTTGACCCGCTGGCCGGTGAACGGCCCGTCTGCTTCGAGCTTGAAGCGACGCATCTGGACCTTGCCCTCGGCGAAGTTCTCGACGCCGAGCGCCGCAGACTGCCGCGCCACCTTGACGATCTCCTCGGCGGCGAGGTCGTCGAGGGACAGCATCAGGTCGTAGCCGAGGTTCTTGCGGAAGAAGGTCCGCGAGCGCCGCACCGCGGACGTGTCGTGCAGCCGCAGCACGGTCTTCTTGGCCCCCATGCGCTTGCCGAACAACGTCGTCAGCATGTTGACCTTGTCGTCATGCGCGACGGCGAGCAGCAGGTCGCACGAGTGCGCTTCGGCCCGATCGAGTACATCGGGACGGGAGCCGTCCCCGTGCACGGCCTGCACGTCGAGCAGGTCCGCGACGCGGCGGATGCGGTCGCGATCGGGGTCGATCACGGTGATGGAGTGCCCCTCCGTCGACAACACCTTGGCGAGGTAGCTGCCGACTTCTCCGAGGCCGACGATCAGGATGTTCATCGCGTGACAGAACGATACTGTCACAGGCCGCTGATTTGATCCTGCTGCTCGACAACAAGGACTCGTTCGTCTGGAACCTCGCCCAGGCGCTGCGAAAGCTCGGTGCCACCGTGGACGTCGTGCGCAGCGACCTCGTCGCGGTCGACGACGTCGCGCGCTACGACGCCGCCGTGCTGTCCCCAGGCCCTGGCCGCCCTGAGGACGCCGGCCGCTGCCTCGACGTGGTGCGGCGCTGGTCCGGGGCCCGCCCGCTGCTCGGCGTCTGCCTCGGGCACCAGACCATCGCCGCGGCGTTCGGCGCCAAGAACGTGCGCGGCGATCCCGTGCACGGTCGCCCAACGCCCATCGTCCACGACGGCTCGGGGCTGTTCCGAGGGCTCCCGCAGCCGCTGATGGCGTGCCGCTACCACTCCCTCTACGTGCCCAGCGAGGTGCCGCCCGAGCTGCGGGCGACCGCCCACAGCGAGGCCGGCGAGGTGATGGCGCTGCGGCACGAGCACCACCCGACCCACGGCGTGCAGTTCCACCCAGAGTCGTTCCGCACCGAACACGGCGAGCAGCTGCTCGCCAACTGGCTCGAGGAGGCCGCGGCGTGAGCGCGCCGACGATCGATATCCGCGGGCTGCAGAAGCGCTTCGGCGCGTGCGAGGTCCTGCGGCAGCTGGACCTGCGCGTGGAGCAGGGGCAGCTGCTCGGGCTCGTCGGCCCCAACGGCGCCGGCAAGTCGACCCTGCTGCGCACGCTGGTCGGCCTCGTCGGGCGCAGCGGCGGCGAGGTCCGCGTCCACGGCCTCGACCCGGCGCAGCGCGCCCTCGAGATCCGCCGCCGCGCCAGCTACCTCCCCGGCGAGACCGGCGTCTACCTGCAGATGCGCGGGGCGGCGTTCCTCGACTTCGCGCTCGGCTTTTACCCCCGCCACGACACAGCCCTCCGCGACGAGCTCCTCGACGCCTTCGCGCTGCCCCTAGACCAGCGCGTCCGCAGCTACTCCGCGGGCATGAAGCAGAAGATCGCGCTGATCGCGACGCTCGTCCCCGAAGTAGACCTCTACCTGCTCGACGAGCCAGACCGCGCGCTCGACGCCAGCGTGCGGTTCTTCCTGCGCGACGTGCTGCGGCGCATGAAGGAGCGCGGCAGCACGATCGTCCTGAGCTCTCACCACCTCAGCGAGGTCGAGACGCTCGCCGACCGGCTCGAATTCCTGCTGGACGGCGCGCTCGTCCCGCCCGCGGAGGTCCAGCGAGCGCGCGAAGAGCTGCGCCGCCGACCGCGCGTGCGGCTGCGCCCCGGTCACGCGCTGCCGGCCGGCGCCGCGGTCGTCCGGGAGGAGCCCGACGGGATGGTCGTGGTGCAGACCGAGGGCGACGCCCTCAGCTGGCTGAAGACGGCAGACGCCGACGCCATCGCGAGCGCAGAGATCGGCGTCGACCGACTCGAAGACCTCTACCAGCTCTTGCTCGCGTCCGGAGACCGCGCGCGCCAGGGAGGCCCGACGTGATCTGGCGCAAGACCGCGCGAGAGCTCTGGGTCATCGGGCTCGCCTACCTCCTCATCCTCGAGGCGCTGGCGATCCCCGTGCTGCTGCTCTGGCCAGACATCTACGCAGACCTGCAGCGGTCGACCTTGTTCACGAACATCGGCATCGACTTCATCAAGCGCATCGGCGACGCGGTCGGCGGCCGCAACGAGGACCTGGCCTACATCAACTGGTGCGCGACGATGCTGCTGTTCCGGAGCTGCAACTTGGTCGCGACGGCCGCTGCGGTCTTGATCGGCGTCGGCCTGTTCGCGCGCGAGCGCGAGAACAACACGCTCGAATTCCTGCTCGCGCGGCCGGTCTCGCGCAGCTCGATCCTCTGGCAGAAGGTCTGGCCGAGCCTGCTCGTGGTCACCGTCCCGATCTTCTTGGTCAACGCGTCGGCGATCCCGTGGTCGTGGACCATCGAGCTGGACCTGCCGAAGTGGGAGCTGTTCTTAGGCTCGCTCCACGCGGCGATCTTCGGCGCCACCATGTTGCTGATGACGACCTGGGCGTCGATCGCCCTGCGCGTCCAAGCGCACGTCGCCGCGGTCGTCGGCGCGTTCGTCGTGCTGCAGCTCGGCGTCTACATGACGCAGCGGATCCGACCCTACAGCCTGTTCCGGCTCGTCGACTTTGACTGGTACGGCCCGATCCTCTGCGGCAACACCCCCGCTTGGCAGATGTTCGACCCTGTCCGCGGGCCAGGCAACACGACCTACCTGCTCGCGGCCTCCGTCTTGTTCTATGCGCTCAGCTGGCGCGCGCTGAGGCGGACCACGCCGTGATCTGGCTCTCGGTCATCGGCACCCTGATCCGCGAGCTGGTGCGCGCGTGGATCGTCCCGGCGCGCTTGCTGCTCTACCTGCCGCAGCGCCACCGCTGGCGCCGCCGCGCGCAAGAGGCCCTGTCCGCCGCGACCGAGCGGTCCGAGCCCGCGGGGACGGCGCAGCTCGAGGCGTTCTTCGCGCGCCAGCCAGCGCGCAGCGGCGACCGGCCCCACTTGTTCGTCTCTGCAGGCGAAGCGAGCGGCGAGCAGCACGCCGCCCGGCTCGTCCGCGCGCTCGGCGGAGCAGCGAAGGTCAGCGCGTTCGGCGGCGGCCAGCTCGCCGAGGCGGGCGCCGACGTTCGGTTCGGACTGAGCGAGCACGCGGTCATGGGCGTCGTCGGCGTGCTCAAGCAGCTGCCGCTGATCCTGCGCGCCTACGCCGACTTCCTGCGGCTGCTGCGCGACGACCCCCCAGACCTCGTCGTGCTGGTCGACTACCCCGGCCTGCACTTGGTGATGGCCAAGGCGTGCCGCCGCCGCGGCGTCCCCGTGCTCCACTACGTCGCGCCGCAGTACTGGGCTTGGGGGCCGTGGCGGATGCGCCGCTACCGCCGCGCCGTCGACGCGACCCTGACGATCTTGCCGTTTGAGACGGAGTTCTTCGCGCGCCAGGGCGTGCCCTCGGCCTACATCGGGCACCCGCTGCTCGACGAGCTGCGCGAGGCCCCACCCGAAGCGTCCGAGGTCGCCGCCGTGCGCGCGCAGCGCACGCTGGTCCTGCTGCCCGGCAGCCGCCGGGCAGAGATCGAGGCCAACCTCGCCGGCATGCTGGAGGTCGCCGCCGCCCTGCGCCGACAAGACCCCGACCTGCGCGTCGTGATCCCGCACAAGAACCCCCGGCGCACCGCGCTGATCCAGGCGCTCTTGCGCGAGGCGCGCGCCGACGGCGTCGAACACCGCGAGGGCCCGCTCGGCCCGTGGCTCGCCGGCGCCCGCTTGGTCTTGGCGAAGTCCGGCACCGGCTCCTTGGAGGCGTGCCTGCACGGCAACCCCACCGTCGTCGTGTATCAGCTGCGCGGGTGGCTGGCCTCGCTGGGCTACCGCAACATCCTGAGCGTGCCCTTCATCGCGGCCGCGAACCTCATCGCCGGCCGCGAGGTCGTGCCCGAGCACTGCTTCTCGGGCACCGGCGGCTGGGACGCGGTCACCGCAGACGCCCAGCGGCTCTGGTCCGATGAGGCCGCGCGCGCAGCGCACCTAGACGGCGCCCGCGAGGTCCGCCGCCGCCTCGGAGAGCCTGGCGCGACCGACCGCGTCGCGGCGATCGTGCGGCGCTTCCTGCGCCTCGGCGAAGAGGTCTGACCCAAAGTGACGAACATGAGCTACGAGAACCTCGACCCGACCGACGCGCAGCGCGCGATGCAGAGCGACGCTAGCGTCCGCTTGCTGGACGTCCGCACGCAACCCGAGCACGACAGCCACCGGCTGCCCGGCGCGACCCTGATCCCGGTCCAGGACCTGATGAGCCGCGTCGCCGAGCTCGACCCGAGCCAGCGCTGGTTCGTCTACTGCGAGCACGGCGTGCGCAGCGTCGCGGCCTGTGAGTTCCTCGCCACCGCCGGCTTCCAGGACCTCACCAACATCCGCGGAGGGATGGCGCACTGGGCGAGCTGCGGGCTCCCGTTCGACCGCGGGGCGTAGCGCGGCTTCGCGCCGACCGGCGCAGCGGTTGACGCACACACTCTGCGACGCAAAGCTAGCGCGCGAGAGCGCCAATGGATCCTTTCGACCAGGTCTTCTACCCAACCTTCGCCGCAGGCTGCGCGCTCGGCGCCCTGCTCGCGTGGAGCGCGTCGGGCCGAGGCCCCGTCGGGCAGGTCTTGCTCCTGTTGCTCGCCGTCTTGGTGGTCTGGTTCTCGCTGATCCTGGCCGTCGGCTGGGGCTACGACGCGTGGCAGTCGATGCCCGACCCGCCGGACGAGGCGTTCGCCGACGGCGCCAAGCTGACGGGCAGCGTGCTGTTCGGCTGGCTGCCGTCAGGGTGCGGCTGCCTGCTCGTCTGGGTCATCGGCCACGCGGTGCGACACACCCGCGCCCGCGGCCAGTCGGCGCCGCAGCCCTAGCGGTCCGAGTCGGTCACCGCTTCTTTGGCGGCTTCGGCTGGTTCTTCTTGCCGTTGTTGTTCGTCGGCCAAGGCAGCCCCTCAGGCCGCGCGTCCTCAAAGCGATCCAGCGCGGCCTGCAGCTTGGCGCGCGCTGCCGCGGCGTCGGTCACCTCACCCAGCGGCGCCTGCTCCAGCGGGTCTCTGCGGTAGTCGAACAGCTCCCCCGTCCGGTAGAGCTTGAAGCGCTGGTCGTAGGCGAACTCCTTCAACGGCTCGCCCCGCGGGCTGTACCAGCAGTAGATCCACTCGCGCGGCGACCTCCCTTCGCCCTGCAGCCGCGGCCACAGGCTGTGGCCGTCGACCGGCAGCGCGTCCGGCACCTCGACGTCGGCGACGTCACAGACCGTCTGCAGGATGTCGGTGCTGTCGGCGAGGTCGTCGACCACCATCGGCGCGATCTTGCCGGGCCAGCTCGCGATCATCGGGACGTGCGTGCCGTAGCAGGTCGTGCGGCCCGTCATGCCCTGGATCGTCTTGTCGCCGCACTTGCTGCGCAGGCTGCGGAAGGTGCCGTTGTCGCCGACGAACAGGACCAGCGTGTCGTCTCGCAGCTGCAGCGCGTCGAGCTTGTCGACGAGCCGCCCGACCAGCTTGTCCATGTAGCGGACCATGTCGGCGAAGTAGCGGTCGTCCTTGTTCTTGTTCTCGCCCTTGATCGCCGGGTCCCACCCGTCGCTGTCCGGGGTCGCCTGGTGCGGGAAGTGCGGCAGGATCATCGGGTAGTAGAGCAAGAACGGCGCGTCCTTGTGGCGCTCCACGAAGTCGACCGCGAAATCGCTGATCAGGTCTGGCCCGTACTCCCCGTCCGAGTAGTCGACCTGCTTCGATTGGTGCTCGAGGCCGGGGTTGGGGTAGCGCGGCGCGAACCGCGTGTGCTGCCACAAGACGTGCTCGTCGAAGCCAAACTTCTTGGGCAGCTCGGCGACGCGCCCCAGCTGCCACTTGCCGCAGATCCCGGTCTCGTAGCCCGCGTCGCGGAGCAGGTTGCCGAACGTCACCTCGCCCCGCTTGAGCTGGCCGAAGCCGACGTAGTTGCGGACGTTGTATTGCCCGGTCATCACCTGCACGCGGGTCGGCGTGCACAAAGGCTGCACGTGCGCGTTGGTGAAGCGCGCGCCGCCGGCGGCGAGCTTGTCGAGGTTGGGCGTCTCGTAGCTCTGGCCCCCGTTGCAGGTCAGGCACTCGTAGCCGAGGTCGTCGGCGAGGATGACGACGATGTTGGGGCGCCGCTGCGCGCCGAGCGCGCAGGCGAGCGCGATGGCCACCGCCAGCGCGCGGATCACGGCTGCGGCCACCGCGCCGCTGCGACCTTGCACTGCTCTAGCGTCGGCACGAGCGCCAGCCGCACGAACCGGTCCTGGCCTTCCCCGAAGAACGAGCCGGGCGCGACCAGGATCCCCTGCTCGCGGCACCGCTCGGCGTAGGCGACGTCGTCGGCGGCCGACGCCGGGATCTCCAGCCAGAGGTAGAGGCCGGCCTCCGAGCCGTGCACCTTCAGCCCGCGCGCCGCGGCCATCTCGACCAGCACGTCGCGCTTGTCGGCGAACACCTGCAGGCGATCCTGCACGTGCTGGTCCTCGGTCCAGGCTAGCTGGGCTGCTGCCTGCACGAAGCTCTGCGGCGCGGTGCCCATGCTGGCCCGGAATCGTCGATACGTCGCGATCAGCTTGGGGTCGCCGGCGACGAAGCCGCTGCGGTAGCCGGTCATGCCCGAGCGCTTGCTGAGCGAGTGCACCGCGAGGCAGCCCTCGCGGCCGAACTCGAGCAGGCTCTTGGGCAGCTCGCCTTCGTAGTTGAGGTCGGCGTAGCACTCGTCGCTGACCAACACGAAGCCGTGCTCCTTCTGCACCTCGACCCAGCGCTCGTAGAGCTCGTCCCGCAGCTTGTAGCCGCTCGGGTTGTGCGGGTAGTTCAAGAAGACCATCGCGGTCTTGTCCAACAGACCGTCCGGCAGCGCGTCGGGGTCCAGCTGGTAGCCGTTGCCGGGCCCGAGGATGACCGCGTGCGGCTCGGCGTTGGCGAACAACGTTCCGATCCGGTAGACGGGGTACGCGGGCTCGCCGTAGACGACGACGTTCCGCGCAGCGCCCTCGTGCACGAACGTCATCGGCAGGTGGAACAGCGCCTCCTTGCTCCCGAACGTCGCGACGACCTCCTCGTTCGGGTCGAACACCAGCCCGAAGCGCCGCTGCAGGTAGCCACAAACGGCCTCGCGCAGCCCCTGGGTCCCAGGCGTCGGCGGGTATTGGCTGACCTCGTCGACCCCGTCGATCATCGCTTGACGCAAGATCGCGGGCGTCGGCTCGCGCGGGTCGCCCGTCCCGAAGTCCAACAGCTCGAGGCCCTGGTCGACGATCGACTGGCTCCACGCCGACAGCTGCACCATCGGGTAGGTCGGCAGGTTCTGTAGGCGCTCGTTCACTTGCCGGCCTTCTGCGCCGCGGTGAGGCGGTCACGGCAGCGCTCGAGCAGCGCCATGGTCTTCTGGATCCCGACGTCCTCGCTGCCGCCGCCCTCAAACTCGATGCCGATGTGCCCGCGCCAGCCATGCTTATTCACGACGATGTCGAGCATGCGGTCGTAGTCGGTGTGCTTCTCGTTGCCGGCGTCGTCGAAGTCGTGCGACTTGGCGCTGACCCCCTTGGCGAACGGCATCAGCTCGTCGACGCCGCGGTAGCGGTCGTACTTCTTGCCGCCGCCGAGGTTGAAGTTGCCGAAGTCCGGCAGGGCGCCGACCCGCGGGTGGTCGACCTTCGCGAGCGTCTCGCTGAGCCACTTGCCGCTGGACGACAGGCCGCCGTGGTTCTCGACGATCACGTTGATGCCGTAGCCGTCGGCGAACTCGCAAAGCCGCCGGAGCCCGTCGGCCGCGAGCCGCTGCTGGTCCTCGTAGCTGCCCTGGCTCTTGGCGTTGACGCGGATCGAGTGGCAGCCGAGCGCCTTGGCCGCCCGCACCCACTTGTGGTGGTTCTCTACGGCCTTGCTGCGGCGCCCGTCGTCCTTGGCGCCGAGCGCGCCTTCGCCGTCGCACATGATCAAGAGGCTCGCGACGCCCTGGTCATCACAGCGCCGCTTCAGCTCCTTGACGTAGGCCGCGTCATCCGCCTTGTCCTTGAAGAACGAGTTGACGTATTCGACCGCCGTGATGCCGAACGACCGCGCCTTGGCAGGGAACTCGAGGTTGGTCAGGTCGCCCTTGCGGAGCGTGCGGTGCAGCGACCACTCCGCGAGGCTGATCTCGAACAGCGGTCCCTGGGGCGCCGCCGGACCGCCGAGCTGACACGAAGAGAGGAGCGAAGAGCCGGCGAAGCCAGCCGCGACGCTGAGGAACGCGCGGCGGTCGAGCGAAGTCCGTAGCATGCGGTGCATTGGAGGTCCGCGGCGACCGGCGCGCAACCCTTTGCCGCGTCGCGGCGTCGCGCGCGACTCAGCCGTCCGCGGCCAAACGACGGAGCACTTCGGCGCGCCCGAGCCCGTGCGCTGCCGTCAGCCGGCGGACCTCGTCGTCTTCTGGACGCGCGACCACCTCGCCGGACGGCAAGCGCGCCACCTTGTAGCGGACGTCGCCGAGCGACGTCGCCCGCGTTTCCTGCCATCTCTCGAGCACGGTCCGCGTCACCTGGTGGCGGCGCACGCCGAGCGACGAGGACTCCTCCAGCAGCAGGTCCGTCAGCGCAGCCGCGCCGCCCGCTTCGCAGAGCACCGTCACCAGCACGCCAGGGCGCCCCTTCTTCATGGTGATCGGCGTCGCGAACGCGTCGGTCGCGCCCCGCTGCAGCAGCGCGTCCAGCAGCCAGCCGATCTGCTCGCCGGTCGCCGTGTCGAGCTGGCAGGAGAGCTCGCAGAGGTCGGTGGCCGAAGTCGACGCGGCCGACTCCCCCACCATCACGCGCAGCAGGTTCGGCACGTCGGCGTCGTCGCGCGTGCCGGCCCCGTAGCCGACGGCCTCAACCTTGATCGGCACCGCCTCGTCGAAGCCGTCGCCGAACTCCTTCAGGAGCGCTGCGCCGGTCGGCGTCGTGCGCTCGCCGCGCAAGCCGCCCGTCCGCACCGGGATGCCCGCGAGCAGCGCGGCGGTCGCCGGCGCGGGCACCGGCAGCACCCCGTGCGCGGCCTTCACCGTGCCGGAGCCGACCTCGATGCCGTTGGCGTAGAGGCGCTCGATCCCGAGCTGGTGCACGCAGTGGCAGGCGCACACCACGTCGACGATCGTGTCTTCGGCGCCGACCTCGTGGAAGTGCACGTCGTCGACCGTCGCGCTGTGCGCGGCCGCCTCCACCTCGGCGATGCGCCGATAGACGGAGACGCACCGCGCGCGGACCGCGTCGGGCATCGCGGCGCCCTCGACGATCCGCCGGATGTCCGCGAGGCCGCGATGGACGTGGTCCGACGCCGAGGGCAGCTTCGCGCCCTGGTGCGACTGCGGCCGCAGCATGGTGAACGCGCCAGGCGCGCTCGCGCCGCCGACGTCGACGTGGAACTTCAGGCCGCGGAGGCGCGCGCGCAGGACCGGCTCGCTGCGGATCGCCACGCCAGGCAAGCGCAGCGACGCCACCACCTCGACCAGCGGCTCGAACGACGCGCCGGCGTCCAGCATGGCGCCGACCCACATGTCCCCGGCGACCCCGGACCAAGCATCGAGAATGGCTGTGCGCATCTGGGATCGAGAATGTGCCAGGAGATCGGACGGAACGGAACAAGCTTTGCACCCGTCCAAGGTGCGGCGACGCAGCGCCGGGGAGCCGCCGACGCGACCCCTCGGCCTGATCAGGCCGACAGCCGGCCAACCGGCCCGACATACTACGCTACGGACCCCTGAGTTGTGAGCCAACCCACCGCTGCTACCGCTGCCACGCTGGACCGCCACGCGCGCGCAGCTGGGATGGCTCGGGCAGCCGTTGCGCTTGCGACCAGCGGGCTGTGCGCTTTCGCGCAGGCGCCCGCTCCGAGCGGCATCGAACGCCTGGTCGCCGCCGACGCAGCAGCGGCGCTGTGGAGCCGCGACGCAGAGTCCCGCGGCGAGGCCGCGCTGATCCTCGCGGCCCAAGGCAGCGGCCGCTACGAGGCTCGACTGCTGGAGCTGGCCGAGGACCGCGACCCCAAAGCGCGGCACCGCGCGCTCCTCGCGCTGGGGCTGCTGGCGACGCCGAGCGCCGTCGACCGGCTCGAGGCGACGCTGCGCACGAGCGAGGGACGCAGCGACGACGCCGGCGTGTGCGCGGCCCACGCGCTCGGAAGCGTCCCCGTGGACCGCGTCGCGACGTCGGTGGCGCGCACGCTGACGCTGTTCCCGCGCGGCAGCTGGAAGCGCCAGCACGACGTGCTCGTCGCGCTGCTGCGCGCGATGTCGCGTGAGCCCGCGCGGCCCGAGCTCGGGGCGCTGCGGCTGCTCCTCCGAGAGGACTCCAACCGCGCCGACGAGGTGCGCGGGCTGCTCTGGCAGCTGTTGCTGCCGATCGACCGCTCGATCGCGCCAGCCGAGCTCCAGCGCGTCCTGCGCCGCGGCGCCGACCGCGAGCGCCGCGCCATCGTGCGCTGGATCGCGGGGCGACCGCCCGACCAGAACGCCAACTGGATCGACGCGCTGACGCGCCTCGCCGAGCGCGACCGGGATCCAGAGCTGCGCGCGCTCGCGCTCCTCGGGCTCGCCCGCAGCAAGCACCTGCCCGCGCTCGACCTCGCGGCGCGCGCGCTGCGCAGCGACCACGACTTGGAGCGGCGCCGCGCGGTCGAGACGATGCTGGTGATCGGCGGCGCCAGCATGCGCGGCGCGCTCGAGCGACACCTCCTGGCCGAGCGGGACCTGCGCCGCGCCGCGGCCCTCTACGAGGGCTATCGCGCGCCCCCCAGCCGCGAGCTGTTCGACCACCTCGTCCTCGTGGCGACCACCGCCGACTCCCCGGCCGAGGCCCGCGTCGCCGCAGCAGAGCTCCTCGCGCGCAGCGCGCCCGACCGCGCCGCGGCGATCTTGCGCGACCTGTTCGTCACCGTCGACGACCGCGACTTGCTGGTCCGCGTCGCGAAGTCGTTGAGCCGGGTCGGAGACGGCCCCACGCCGCTCCCCAAGCTGGTCGCCGCCCCCACCGAGCTCGCAGAGCACCCAGTGCGCTGGAGCGCGCTGCTCGCCGCAGGCCACCCCGAAGCGCAGCGGCGCGTCTTGGTGACGCTGCAAGACGACGACGCCCCCACCGCCGCGCGGCGGAGCGCGCTCAAGGCTTGGCGGATGGCCGCCGTGCTCGCCCCGCCCAAGTCTGCCCCCCCAGCCCTGCTGCGCGCGCTGCGGTAGCCGCGACGGATTTCCGAGCTGCCGCCGCACGAACCCTGGCGGCCGCCCGGAGAATCGGCACACTGCGGACGATGTCCGACCACGCCCAGCCCGAGGAGCACGCGACGCCGTCGCCCCTGCGCGTCGGGTCCTGGGTCGTCTACGACCTGGCGGGGAACGTCTACAGCGCGACGGTGACCTTCGTGCTCACCAGCTACGCGAAGGAGCAGCTCGGCGGGCTGACCGCGTACAGCGTCACCCACTTCTTGTCGATGATCGTCGCCGGCCTGCTCGGGCCCTTCTTGGGCGCGCTCATCGACACGACCGGACGCAGCAACCGCTACCTCACGCTCTCCAGCGCCGCGTGCGTCGCCGCGCTGGCCGGCTGGGGCCTCGACTGGGGCGGCGCGTGGCTGCTGGCCTGCTACTTCGGCGCCAACCTGTCGTTCAACGTGGCGCTGCTGTTCTACAACGCGCTGATCACGTCCGCCGCCCCGCCAGACCGCGTCGGCCGCATCAGCGGGCTCGGCGTCGGCGTCGGCTACCTGGGCACGATCCTCGTGCTGGCGATCAACCAGCTGTATCTGCCTACGCCGCAGACGTTCTTCTTCGTCGCGGCGGGCATGTTCCTGCTGTTCGCCCTGCCCTGCATGATCTGGGTGCGCAGCGCGCGCAAGCCGGCCTTCGCGACGCGCCCCAACCGCGAAATCGTCCGAGAGGCCAACAAGAAACTCCTGCAGACGATCCGATCGCTGCCCAAGTATCCGGCCCTGATGTGGTTCCTGATCGGGAACTTCCTGCTGGTCGACGTGCTCAACACGGCGGTCATCTACTTCGCGGACTTCACCACGGACGTGTTCGCGGCCCAAGCCGAAGAGGGCATCACGGTGTTCTCTCGCGTCTACCAGGGCGAGGCGGGCATCCGCGAGTTCATGCAGTCCGCCGGGCTCTACCTCAACATCATCGCGTTGCTCATCGGCGTCATGATCGGGCGGTGGATCGACCTGCGCCCGCTGAGCGTGATGATCGTCAGCGCCGTCGCCTTGCTCGGCGCCCTCGTCGGCGGCGCGGTCTACGGCGGCACCGACGCGGTCGGATACCTGTGCACGCTGGTCGCGCTCGGAGGGTTTGGCCTCACCGGCATCTGGTCTGCCGGGCGCAAGGTCATCGTCATGCTCGCACCGCCGGAGATGCTCGGGCAGTTCTTCGGCCTCTACAGCATCACCGCCAAGCTCTCGGTCTTCGGCCAGCTTATCTACGCCGTCGTGCACGACGCGCACGGCTGCAAGCCCGCGATGCTCGCCCAGAGCGCGCAGCTGATCCTCGGACTATGTTGCTTGCTCAAGGTCCGCATCTCCGCTCCAGCCGCCCGCGGGGGCGAGGTCTAAGCGCGACCCGATGACACCGAACGACGTCGTCGCCCCCCCGAACAGCGAGCCGCGCGGCGCCCTGTGGCAGCGCGCCGTCGTCGGCTGCGTCGCCGCCTTGATCACCCTGATCGCGTGGCTGCCCACCTGGCTGGCGTACGCGATCGGCGATCTGTTCGCGGTCCCGTGGTTCTTGTACTGGTCCTTCCACGACCGCCGCGGCCGCCGCTCGAGCGGCTACTGGCGCAACACCGCGCTCGCGTTCCGCGCCGGCACGCAGCTCGACCGGCCTCGCCCGCGCGGCCACCTCTGGCGCTGGTCGCGCCACATCGCCTGGATCATGGTCGACTTCTGCAGGATGCGGCGGATCCACGCAGGCAACCTGCACGAGCACTGCGACCTCACCGAGTACGACCAAGTCCGGGCGCTCTACGACGAGGGCAACGGCGTGATCTGCGCGACCGGCCACGTCGGCGTCTGGGACGTCAGCGGCTACGTCGCCGGGCTCCTCGGCCTGCCGATCACCTCGGTCTTCCGCCCGAGCCCGCTGCCCGCGCTCAACCGCTTGATCGAGCGGCTGCGCACCGGTACGGGGCAGCGGGTCGTCGCGCGCAAGAAGGTCATGTGGACGCTGAAGCGGGCCCTCGAGGACAAGGAGGCGATCGGCCTGCTCGCCGACGGCGGCGGCAAGCACAGCGCCGTCGTCGCCCCGTTCTTGGGCGTCAACTCGCGCACGGTCGCGACCCCCGCGCTGCTGCACCTCGCGACGGGCGCCCCGATCGCC
>JAYYEE010000076.1:0-4295 GCA_036160175.1 Planctomycetota bacterium | reverse complement strand
GGCATCTACGGCAACGTCGCCCAGCGGCACGCGCCGAGCCTCTTCAACCGCGGCTACGCGCCGCTGCAGCGCTGGGACGGCGGCTCCCCGAGCCTCGAGGAGTTCGTGCTTGAGCCGATCGGCGACCCGAACGAGATGGGCAGCAGCGTCGAGGAGATGGTCCAGCGGCTGACGGAGAACCGGGAATACCGACGGGCCTTCAAAAACGCCTTCACGCGCCCGGTCGACGCGCGCAGCGTGCAGCGCGCGCTCGCGACGTTCGTGCGCGGCATCGTGTCGGGCGACGCCCCCTACGACCGGTTTCTGCGCGGCGAGGTCGCCGCGATGAGCGCGCAGGAGCGCCACGGCCAGTGGATCTTCGAGAGCAAGGGCGGCTGCTGGAAGTGCCACACGCCGCCGCTCTTCACGGACGAGCGGTTCCACAACACGGGCGTCGGCGTGGTCGACGGCGTCGCCGAGGCCGGCCGCGCGGCGGTGACCAAGGCCACTGAGGACCAAGGCAAGTGGAAGACGCCGACGCTGCGCTCCGTGCGGTTGACCGCGCCCTACATGCACGACGGCTCCATCGAGACCCTAGAGGAGGTCGTCGACTTCTACGCGCGCGGCGGCAACCCGAACCCGCAGCTCGACCGCAAAATGAAGCCGCTGGACCTAAGCGACCGCGACCGCGCGGCGCTGGTCGCGTTCCTGAAGTCGCTGTAGCCGAGGCTACGCGCCGTCGCCGCCTTGCTCGTCGGCGAGGTCGCGGAACTTCTCGGCCATCGTCGGGTTCTTACGCGTCAACTTCTTGATGGTGACGTCCTGAGCCTTGTCGTTTGCGAGGCGCAGGTTGTTGTCCGCGCTCTGCAGCGCGTCCTTGGTCTTCTGCAAGTGCTTGATCGATTTATCGATCTCCTCGATCGCCGTCTCGAACCGGCGCGACGCGAGGTCGTAGTTGCGCGCGAACGCCGTCTTGAACTTGTCGAGGTCGCTCTCGAAGTTGGTGATGTCGATGTTCTGCGCCTTCACCAGCGCCAGCTCGTTCTTGTATTCGAGCGCGCCCAAGGCGGCGTTGCGCAGCAGCGTGATCATCGGGATGAAGAACTGCGGCCGGATGACGTACATCTTCGGGAAGCGATGTGAGACGTCGACGATGCCGCTGTTGTAGAGCTCGCTGTCAGACTCGAGCAGCGACACCATCACCGCGTACTCACACCCCTTCTCGTTGCGGTCCTTATCGAGCTCTTTGAAGAAGTCCTCGTTACGCTTCTTGGTCGCCGTGGTGTCCGACTCGTTCTTCATCTCGAACATGATCGAGACGATCTCGACGCCCCCCTCGCTCTTGTCGCGGAAGATGTAGTCGCCCTTGCTGCCTGAGCTCGCGTCGTTGTCTTTCTCGAAGTAGGCGTTCGGGAACGCGGTCGCGCGGATCTGGTTGAACGCCGTCTCGCAGTGCAGCTCGAGCGTCTCGCCCAGCATCTTCGTCGAGAGCCGGGCCTTCATGTCCTTCAGGCGTTCGATCGCGTCGTCGCGGTCCTTGATCTGCGTCTCGTACTTGTCCTGCAGCGCCTTCTCGGCGAGCTCCTTAGCCATCCCGGCCTGCTGGAGTTCGCTCGACAGCTTGTCCCGCTGCTTCTCAACCTCGGTGACCGCGCGGGTCACCGCGAGCGCGCGCTCGCTGGCGGCGGCGTCAAGCTTGCCCTGAAGCTCCACGATCATCCGGTCTTTCTCCGCGCCAGCCTGCACGAGCGCCTTCTCGGCTTCAGACCGCGCCAGCTCCAACGCCGCCTGCCCCTGCTCCTTCACTGACGCCAGGGCGCTGCGCGCTTCATCGCGCTGCTTCGCCACGGCCGCCAGCGCGTCTTTGCTCTCCAGCTCCTTTTGAGCCTCGGCGCTCTGGAGGCGGGCGGCGGCCTCGCGTTCGGCCTGCTCGAGCCGGTCTTGGAGCTGCTTGTCGAACTCCTCGTCGCGGACCTGCTTCAGGATCGCTGCGTAGCCTGTCTCGTCGACCTGGAACGCCTTGCCGCAGTTCGGGCAGCTGATGTCACGCATGGCTCACCTCCATGACACGACGCTACGCTGCGGGGCGCGACGACGCCAGCAGGCGCAGCCGCGCTCAGTGGCCCGCGACAGGCGGCGGCGGGTCCTCGCCCTCGGGCGCGCGGATCTGAGCCACCATCTCCCGCGCGGCCGCCGAAGGTCCACGGCAGAGCGGCGTCAGCACCCCCGCGACGACGAAGTTGACCGCCATCCCGACCGCGCCGATCCCCTGCGGGCCGATGCCGAAGCACCAGCGCTCGCCGCCGAAGAAGACCGTCGACAGGATGTAAGTCGCGGTGAAGCCGATGCCGGCGACCATCCCGACCACGGCAGGCACCGTGCCTACCCGCACCGAGAAGATGCCGAGCACGAGCACCGGGAAGAACGACGACGCCGCGAGGCCGAACGCGAACGCGACCACCTGCGCGACGAACCCAGGCGGATAGATGCCGAACAGCCCGGCGATGACGACCGCGACGCCGATCGCGATCCGCGACAGCCGCAGCCGCTGACGCTCTGAGGCCGTCGGCCGGATCATCCGGTAATAGAAGTCGTGCACGACGCTGCTGCTGATGACGAGCAGCAGCCCGGACGCCGTCGAGAGCGCCGCGGCGAGGCCGCCGGCGGCGACCAGCGCGATGATCCAGGCCGCCAGCCCAGCCATCTCCGGCATCGCCAGCACCATGATGTCGCGGTCCGGGCCGCTCAGGCCCTTCTCGCGCAGCGCTGGCCGGCAGTCTTCGCCCGCTGCGCCGCCTGACGACAACCACTCATCGTGCTGCGCGCGGATCTTGCTGAGCTCGGCCGCGCCGAGGCTGCCCCTGCGGAACACCTCGTTCTTGTCCGCTTGGTCTTCGCCGTGGTACGCCACCTTGCCGTCGCCGTCGTCGAGCCAGACAACCAGCCCGGTCTTCTCCCACGTCTGGAACCACTCGGGCAGCTGCTGCTCGGTCTTGCCGTGCAAGCTCTCGAAGACGTAGTAGCGCGAGAACGCGGCCGTCGCCGGCGCCGTCAGGTAGAGGATCGCGATGAAGAAGATCGCCCAGAAGCCCGACCAGCGCGCGGCCTGCACGTTCTTGACGGTGTAGAAGCGCACGATGACGTGCGGCAACCCGGCCGTGCCGGCCATCAATGCGAGCGCCGTGCAGAAGACGTTCACCTTGTCCCAGCTGCCGGTGAACGGCTCGGTGTAGCTCGTGAACCCGAGGTCGCTGTGGATCTGATCGAGCGTCGTCAGCAGGCGCTGGCCGCTCGAGGTCAGCTCGCTGCCCATGCCCAGCTGCGGCACCGGCTGACCGGTCAGCTGCCAGCTGATCGCGACGACCGGGATCAAGAACGCGACGATCAGCACCCAGTATTGGGCCACCTGGGTGTAGGTGATCCCCTTCATGCCCCCGAGCGTCGCGTAGACGAACACGATCGCCATCCCGATCACCACCCCGACGGTCACGTCGACCTCGAGGAAGCGCGCGAAGACGATGCCGACGCCGCGCATCTGGCCCGCCACGTAGGTGAAGCTGACGAACAGCGCGCACAGCAGCGCGACCAGGCGCGCCGTCTGCGACTCGAACCGGTCGCCGACGAAGTCGGGCACGGTGAAGTGGCCGAACTTGCGCAGATACGGCGCGAGCAACAGCGCCAGCAACACGAAGCCGCCCGTCCACCCCATCAGGTAGACGCCGCCCGCGTAGCCGAGGAACGAGATGATCCCTGCCATAGACAGGAACGACGCCGCCGACATCCAGTCGGCAGCGGTCGCGATGCCGTTGGCGATCGCCGGGACGCCGCGGCCGGCGACGTAGAAGCCGCCGGTGTCGCGCACGCGCGCGCGCCACGCCACGAACAGGTAGAGCCCGAAGGTGCACGCGACGAACAAGAACGTCCACTGTTGGACGGTCACCGCTCACCCTCCCGCTCCAGCTCCGCGAGCTCGGACTTGAGGCGACGGTCGAGGCGCCCCATCGCGACCGCGTAGACCAGGATCAGCAACACGAACGTGATCACTGCGCCCTGCTGCGCGAACCAGAAGCCCAGCGGCGCGCCCAGGAAGCTGAACGCGTTCAACACGTCCGCGAACAGCACGCCGCAGCCCAACGAGACCGCGGCCCAGACCGCGAGGAGGGACAGCGAGAGGCGGACGTTGCGACGCCAGTGGCGCTGGCGCGCCGCGGCGACCCGGTCGGATGCAGAGGGCATGGCGCCGCGACGATACGCGATCACCGCGGCCGACGCCCGCGTGCCTTGCTTAACCCTCGCCCCGCCGCAGCGCGCGCGCG
>JAYYEE010000075.1:0-6378 GCA_036160175.1 Planctomycetota bacterium | reverse complement strand
GGATCGAGACGAAGAGCTCCGCGAACAGCGCGACGTCGCGCACCGCGGGATCTTCGTGGCGAAGGAACTCGGCCCGGAAGGCGTCGAGCGCCGCGCGATCCTGGCGCTCGTCTGCGAGGTCGTCGGCCGTTCGCGCGAACGCGTAGATCCGGTGCAGGTGCCGCCGCGCGGGGCGGGGCAGCAGCCAAGAACCGACCGGAAAGTTCTCGTAGTGCTGCTGCGCCATGGCCAAGAAGCCCTGCGGATCTTGCAGGTCTGGGTCCATCGCAGTGCTCGTCGAAGTCTCGGCCAAAGGTCCGCCCGGTTAGGTCGCAAGAGAGGCTACTTGCCGGCGTGCTGCGATGGCAGTCGCGAGCCGCGACAGAATCCCGAGTTTCCTCGTCACCAACAGCCCCAACGCGTCCCAGTTACTCGCTGCGGACCAACATGCAAATCGACTTCGACGCTGACGACTCTGTTTCCGACTTCGTGACCGTGCCTGCCGGCACCTACCACTGCCGCGTCGGGGAGATCCGCCGCGGCCAGACCCGCGCCGGCGACGAACGCTGGTCGATCCGGTTGGTCATCGCAAAGGGCCAGCACGTCGGCAAGCAAGCGGCCTGGGACAGCCTCGTCTTCAGCGCGCGAGGGCGCGCACGAGCGCGGCTGATCCTGCAGGCGCTGGGCCTCCGCGTTGCGGGCAAAGTCGAGCTCGAGCCCGAGGCGCTGACCAACCGCGAAGCGCTCGTGACGGTTCGGCCGACGGAGTATGAGTCCCCGCAAGGCCAGCTCGTCCGCCGTAACGAGGTCCCCTACGACGGATATCGAGCACCTCACGGGGCGGAAGAGGACCCAGCAGAGATCTCTCCAGGCCAGACCATCCCGTTCTGACCTTCGCCGCTCGAGGAATCGGAGCGCACCCCCCAGGGTGCAACTTGACCACCCGAGGCCGGCGCACTACCAACGGAGCGGTGAACCCGGCCGACGAACTCGAAGGACTGCGTCAGCGCATCCGCGCTGCCGACGACCAGTATTACAACGAGGGCGAGAGCGAGCTCACAGACGCTCAATACGACGAACTGTTCGTCCGGCTCCGCAAGCTGGAAGAGGCGCACCCGGAGCTGGTCACCGACGATTCGCCGACGAAGAGCGTCGGGGCGCCGCTGCCGCGCGGCGGGTCGTTCGAGACACATGAGCACCTGACCCAGATGGGCAGCCTAGAGTCGCTCATGCAACCCGCAGACGTCGACGCGTTCGTCGCGCGCGCGCGCAAGCTGCTGGAGCTCGGCGAAGACGACCCTCTGCACTGGAGCTGTGAGCCCAAGCTCGACGGCGTCAGCGCCAACCTCCTATACGAAGACGGGGTGCTGGTTCGCGGGTTGTCGCGCGGCGACGGACAGACGGGCGAAGACTTCTCTCGCAACCTCCGCACCATCCGCAACCTCCCCGATCGCCTCGCAGGAGACGGCCCCTTCCCCGCGCGTATCGAGATCCGCGGCGAGGTCATCATGTCCAAGCGGGGCTTCGCCGCGCTGCAAAAGCGCGAGGAGACGAGCAGCGAGGGCACGTTCCGCAACGCCCGCAACACCGTCGCCGGGACCCTGAAGCTGCTCGATCCCCGCGTCGTCAAGCGTCGGCCGCTGGACTTCTTGGCGTTCGCCGTCGGGCACCTCGAGGGCGACGCGTTCCCCACGCACACCGCGCTTCGCGAGCAGCTCGCTGCGTGGGGGTTCACGGTCGCCGAACCCGCCACCACCGCGAACAGCCTCGCCGAGGTCCACGCGTATCATGACGACCTGGAGGCCCGAAGGGACGCGCTCCCCTATGAGATGGACGGCGCGGTCGCCAAGGTCGATCTCGTGGCGCACCAACAGACGCTCGGGCGCACGTCACGCACGCCGCGCTGGGCGCTCGCCTACAAGTTTCAGCCGCGCCTCGCTCGCTCCCGCGTCGAATACATCGACGCGCAGGTCGGTCGGACAGGCGCCGTAACGCCGGTCGCAAACCTCGAGCCGACGGAGCTCGCCGGGGTGACCGTCCGCAACGCGTCGCTGCACAATTGGGCGCTGTTAGCCGAACGCGACGTCCGCGAGGGCGACGTCGTCGAGATCCAGCGCGCCGGCGACGTCATCCCAGAGGTCGTGCGGGTGTTCGAGAGCGAGCGCGGCCCGGACTCGACCCCTGCCGAGCCGCCCGACGCTTGCCCGGTGTGCGCTAACCCGCTGCAAACGGAGGGCAAGTTCCTCTACTGCGTGAACATCGACTGCCGCGCGCAGCTTGTTGGGCGCGTCGTCCACCTCGCGAGCCGCCGGGCCTTCGACATCGAGGGCCTCGGGCCCAAGCAGGTCGAACAACTGGTCGATGCGCAGCTCGTACGATCGATCGAGGACGTCTTCGCGCTGCGCGCTCGCGAAGACCAGCTGCTTGAGCTGGAGCGCTGGGGGAAGCGGAGCACCCAGAACCTGCTCAAGCAGATCGACGCCCGCAAACAGCCGCCGCTCGCGAGGTTCCTGAACGGGATCGGCATCCGCCACGTCGGCGAGACCACGGCGAAAGACCTCGCCAGCCACTTCGGTACGCTTGAGCGCTTGCGCACCGCGACCAACGCCGAGCTGCTCGCGGTCGACGGCGTCGGCGACGAGGTCGCTAACGCCGTCCTGGAGTTCTTCGCGCTAGACAAGAACCAGCGGACGCTCACTGCGCTCGACGAAGCCGGCGTCCGCCCCGAGGCGGCGGCGCGCGTCGAGGGAGGCCCGCTCGCGGGCCGCGTGTTCGTCTTCACCGGCGGGCTCAGCACCATGTCTCGCGACGACGCCAAGGAGCAGGTCGAGGCGCTCGGCGCGAAGGCCGTGACCGGCGTCAGCAAGAAGGTCACCGACGTCGTCGCTGGGGAAGACGCAGGAAGCAAGCTGGCCAAGGCCGAGAAGCTCGGGCTACGGATCCACACCGAGGAAGAGTTCCAGGCGATCCTGGACCAAGCATGAGCAACCGACCGCTGCGACCGCTCGGCAAGCTGGTGCTTCTCGGCGCGCTCCTAGGCGTCGGGCTCTACCTCGCATACCTCGCCGTCGGCGTGCTCTGAGCCAACGCGGCAGCGTCACTCGCCGCGTCTAGCCTCGTGGGCGACCACGTAGAGCTTCGTCATATCGACGCACGTCATGCGGTCACGCAGCTCCTTGCACCGCGAAGCCATGCGCAGCCCCGCCGCGTCAGGCGGCAGCGCCTTAAAGGCGTGGCTGCTGCCGACCAAGACCGCTTTGCTGCGCGCGCGGGAGAGGGCGACGTTGAGGCGGTTCAGCGACAGGTGGAAGGCACCGCGCTTCTTCGACTCCGCGGGGTCGCCGGCGGCGAGCGAGACGATCACGACCTCTCGCTCTTGGCCCTGGATCCGTTCGACGGTCTCGACCGTGAGGCGCTCCGCTCCGTTCAACGCCTTCTTGTCGATCGCGGACTGCATCAAGCGGACCTGAGCGCGGAACGGCGCGATGACCGCGATCTCCTCGGGCGCGACGCCGTGACGACGGACGAGGTCTTCGACGAGATCCGCGACCGCGTTCGCCTCCTCGGTCGAACGTTGCCCAGGCTGCCGGTGGTCGAGCCGTAGCCAGACGACCGGCTCATCGGGCGTCAGCACCTCATCGAGCCGCCCGCCGGCCTCGAAGGGCATGCGCCGCCCCGCGACGCTGTCGGCCGACCGGAGCAGGCCGTCATAGAACGTCTCGCTGACGATCCGGCAGACGCCCTCGTTCATCCGGTAGGTCGTGTCCAAGAGCGCCGATCCGTAGTGCTCGTGCAGGTGCTCGAAGATCGACATCGACGCCCCGCGGTCCGCCTCGCCCGTCGTGACGACGGGCGGCAGCTGTCGGTGGTCGCCGAAGAACAGCCAACGATCCGACCGCCGCATGCCTGGCAAGGCGTGCGGGATCGGCAGCTGGCCGGCTTCATCAAACACCGTGTAGTGGAACCGCTCGCGCTCGTGCAGCTTCGCGAGCTGGTAGCACGTCCCCGCGACGACGCAGCCTCGCTCAGGGAATCGTCCGCGGCGCGCGTCGGCCGCGTACACTCCAGCGGCGCGAAGCTGCTGCTTGCCGTCGCTCGAAGACGAAGAGAGCTTGTAGAGCGGCAGGTCGGGCGCGAGCTTGCGGATCGCGAGCAGCGCGTTGTCGACGGCGCGGTGGGTGTAGGCGCACAGCGCGACGCGACAGGTCTTGCCGCACAGCGCCGCGACGACGGCGGCGAGGAGCCGCGTCTTGCCAGTGCCAGGCGGCCCTTGGATCAACGCGAGGCTCTCGGTCCCGATCGCGAGCGCGCCTGCTTCGACTTGGCCATCGTTGAGCTCTGAGTCTGCCAGCGCCGCCCTCGCGCGCTCCTGGCGGCCATCGTCGACGCGCACCTGGTGCGAACCCGAGAGCACGTCCGTCAGACGCTTGTTCGCGAACGTGCCGCGCACCGCGTCCCGCAGGCGGCCTCGGATGCCCAACGAGCGGCGGTCCAACACGTATTCGGCGCCCGCCTCAAACTGCGGCTCTACGTCTCTGCGGAAGGGGTCGAGCTCGCAGACGAGCTCTGCGGTCTGCGCGTCGTAGCTGCCGTACGACAGCGACAAGGCGCCGTCGAGGTCGAGCCCGTCGCCTACGAGCAGCGGATCACCCGCCCGGAACTTGGAAGAGTTGTCCTCGACGTGGAACACCCACCGACCGTCGTCTTCCCGCAGAAACCGCGCGGCCTCGATGCACTCCCCTTCGAGCACTCGGTGCTCCGTCGGCTGCGCGCGCAGCTCGCGGTTGGCGCGCTGCTCGTCACGCTCTTCTCGGACGAGGAAGCGCAGGAGGCGTTGTTCTAGGGTCAGCTGCAAGGTGTGGTGCTCGGTGCGATGATGATCATCGCGCCGCGCCCGCTCGGATCCAACCGGTCGACCGCGCTCAGCGCGGGACGACAAGCGCCAGCGGCCCGGTCTGCGGCAGCTCGACGCGCTCGCCCGTCGACCGCACGATCAGCGCGAGGTCCACTTCTCGTGGGTCCGGCCCCGTGATCACGAACGAGCCATCGGGCGCTGTGCGGACCCGGCTGATCGCCCGCTGCGGCTGCAGCCCACCGAATCTCGGGGGGACCTCACCGAGCCTCGCGGGGACTAGGTCTATCCAACGCCCCGCGGCACCACGTCGCTCTCGGTCGACCACGCGCCCGCGCGCGACCTCCTCAAACGGTCGCATCGCCGCCGCGCGCTGCCGCAAGACGCCCCATCGACGCTGCTTTCCATGCGCCGCGAGCGCGAACGCCCCCTGATCGAGGGGCCACCCCGGCAGCTTGGAATCCACGCGAGCCGGCGTCAAAAACACCAGCCACTCGTCGCCGCGGCGCGGCGCGCGCACCTTGCTCGTGCCGTCCGCCCAGTAGACGTCCACGCGCCACGGCGGCGCCTCCTCCGGCAACCCGTGGAGGCGAATCGGGTAGCCGCCGTCGCCGGGTAGCTCCAGCTCACAGGTCACCCGTGCGCCTTGCTGCCACGCTGCCTGAGAGGTTCCTGTTGCTCTGCGCCCAGAGGCCGTGACCGCAGAGAACTCCACCTGCTGACCGGCGGCCTCTGCCAAAATCTCCGCCCGGCCGTCCGCGACGTCCAACCGGTGCCAACGATTGGCTGGGGCTGGCGCGCCGGGGACACGCGCAAACGCGACCACGCCGTCGCCTGCCGGCAGGAGGTCCAGCTCCTTCACCACAAGCTCCATGACGCATGTCGACGGCATAGAGAGCTCGTAACGCCCCGCGCCCCGCACCTCGACGACGCTGCCGCCGCGCGTGGGGAAGCCGAGATCAGCAGCAAACGGCCACGTCTCTGGAGCACCTGATGCCCACTCTGCGTCGTGACCGTGCCTGAGTCGCAGCCGCTGACTCGTCGGCTCTGACGGATCGCCGAAGAGCAACTCGACGCGAACCGGAGCGCCCACTGCGTCGTCGCCCGCCAGCGCCAGCGCCAAGGCACGACCCCGGTCGGGTCGTCCCTCGAAGGCCGCACGCGCGACCTCGCCGGGGTCACCCCCCTCGGCCGGCAGCGAGGGGGCGAAGGCTACGCGCGCCGCGCCGCTTGCCCCGCCTACCGGCGCCTCGACCGGCGTCGAAACCGCCCGCGACCGGCAGGAGCGCGCGACCACCGCGGCAACGACCAACGCTGCCGTCAAGCCGAGGATCGCGCGCGCGCTCACTGCGCCTGCAGGAGCGATCCGATCCAGACCGCGACCCCAAGGGAAGTGGCGAATCTATGCAGGTCATCGTGCTGGGCGACGAACAGCGTCGCGGTCTCACCCACGCCGAGCGGCAGCGCGAGCGCGCTCGCGACCGAGACGACGCCGTCGGTACCCGTACCGATGTCGCCATACACGGTGTGATAGCGGGTGCCGTTGT
>JAYYEE010000074.1:0-4843 GCA_036160175.1 Planctomycetota bacterium | reverse complement strand
CGTGCCTCGCCCTGCCGTGGTTGGACGCGATGCAGCCAGCGATGTCGCCGCCAGCGCGTCGTCTTCGGCGCGCGGTGTTCGTGTTCGCGCCGAACGGCGTGAACATGGACCGCTGGCGGACGCGCAGCGCTGACGGAGAGGTGGGGCTCGGCCCGACGCTAGCGCCGCTGCGGCCGCACGAGGAGCGGCTGACCGTGTTCGGCGGGCTAGAGATCAGCGGCGGCTGGTCGCACGGAGACGGGCCCGGCGATCACGCGCGCGCGGTGGCGTCGTTCTTGACCTGCGCGCACCCGCGAAAGACCGGCGGCGCAGACCTGCAGGCTGGCGTCTCGGTCGACCAAGCGATCGCCCGCAGCATCGCGGCTGACACGCCGTTCCGGTCGCTGGAGCTGGGGCTGGAGCAGGGGCGCTCGGCTGGGGTCTGTGACTCAGGTTACTCCTGCGCCTACAGCAACAACGTCAGCTGGAGCGCTCCGGACCGGCCGGTCGCCAAAGAGACGGACCCGCGCGCGGTCTTCGCCCGGATGTTCGGCGACCCTGAGTCTGCGCGCGATGAAGAGGCGCGCCAAGCTGAGCGGACGCGGCGCCGCTCGATCCTCGACCTCGTGCGCGGCGACGCGCGCGCCTTGCAGCGCGAGCTAGGGGCGGCCGATCGTCGCAAGCTCGCGCAGTATCTAGACTCGATCCGTGATCTAGAGCAGCGACTCGCGCAGGCCAGCCGCGAGCGCGCGGAGGTGCAGGCGGAGGTGCCAGCCGACCTGCTCGACCCGGGCCGCACCGAGCCAGCACACTTGAGCCTCATGTATGAGCTGATCGCGCTGGCGCTCGCGACTGACCAGACGCAGGTCGTCACGCTGATGCTCGGCAACGGCGGCAGCAACCAGAGCTACCGCTTCTTGGACGTCCCCGAGGGTCACCACTCGCTGAGCCATCACGGCGACGTCGCCGAGGACAAAGAGAAGATCGGCCGCATCGACCGCTACCACGTCGAGCAGCTGGCGGGCTTCGCGGATCGGCTCCGCGCAGAGCAGAGCGGCGACCGGGACCTGCTGCACGACACCATGGTGCTCTATGGCTCAGGGATCAGCGACGGGAACCGGCACAACCACAGCGACCTGCCGATGCTGATGCTGGGCGAAGGCGGCGGCGCCGCCCAGG
The DNA here is from genome assembly GCA_036160175.1 of Planctomycetota bacterium. GTDB lineage: Bacteria > Planctomycetota > UBA1135 > UBA1135 > UBA2386. The sequence continues at coordinate 3,685 of JAYYEE010000074.1, read as the reverse complement.
GTCGCGGATACGTGGAGGTCGGCGACCGGGTCCCGATGGCCAACCTCTACCTGTCGGTCATGCACGCGATGGGCGCCCGCGTCGACGCCTTCGCGGACAGCACCGCGCCGTTGGCGCTGCGCTGACCGTCACCGCCGCGTCGCGAGGAACTCGTAGACGGGGGGACACTGCAGGAAGCCCTCGCCGCGCTCGATCTGGCTGAGGTCGGACATCAGCTGGTCGCAGTCCGCTTGGTCGAGCTCGCCCATCTCGACCAGCTTGGGCGCGAACGTCCGCCACCACGTGTTGGGCCAGGCGAACATGCTCTCGCCGCCGCGGGCGACGCGCACGTGCGCGCGGACATCCTCTAGCTGCAGCCCGTGCGCCGCGAACATCGCCGGCAGCCGCTGTCCGACGTCAGGGTCGCCGCCGGCTGCGCGCCAAGCGCGGCTGGTCGCGGCGACCGCGCGGTCGTGGCTCTCGCGCCGCGGCGCCATCGTCATCGTCTCGTAGTTGAAGTAGTCGTGGACCACGAGCCGTCCGCCGGGGCGTAGCGCCGCGGCGATCCCAGCGACGACGGCCTCAGGGTCCGGGACGAAGCACAGCACCCAGCGCGAGTAAGCGAAGTCGAAGGGGGCGTCGCCGCCGACGTGATCGGCCAGCCGCTGGACGTCTCCGACGCGAGCTTCAAAGTGCTCGACGCGCCGCGCGCGCGCCATCTCGTTCGCGTCGTCGACGAACGCGCGCGACTCGTCCACGCCGACGACGGCCCCCGAAGGAGAGACGATGTTGGCGAGATCAAACGCGGCGTAGCCTGGGCCGCAGCCGACGTCGAGCACGCGCTCCCCCATGCTCAGCTTGGCGCGGCGCCAAGCCTGCACGGCAGCGTCCGACCAGAGCCGGTTCTGCAAGGCGAGCCGTGCGAGCTCGTCTTGGCCTGTGCCGAGTACGTATTCACGCTCTGTCATCTGGAGCAGATCTTGAGGGCAACCGCGCGCTTGCGCCACTAGTAGGATGCGGCGATGCCAAGCACGCGAAGAGGCTTCCTAGCCTCCATGGCCGCCGCTGGCGCGGCGATTCCCCTCGCTGCGCAGCTTCCGGCGACTTCGCGGACGCGTCGCCCGATGAAGATCCTCGTGCTGGGTGGCACCGCGTTCCTCGGCCCGCACTTCGTCCGAGCGGCGCTGGCGAACGGCCACGAGGTCACCCTCTTCAACCGCGGCAAGGCGAACCCGGAGCGGTTCAAGGACCTTAAGCGGCTGCGCGGGGACCGCGACAAGTACGAGCTCGCGGCGCTGAAGGGTCGCCCGGCTGGGATGCCGGTTGAGGTGTGACGCGGCTTCGCCGTAGGCTGCCGTGATGAAGACACGGCTGCGGCTAGTGCCAGCGACGCTCGCTGGCCTCTTCGTCTCGGGAGCGGCGGCGCAAGAGGCGCCGCACGCGTTCGTCGGCGCCACGATCGAGACCTGCGCGGGGACGACGATCCAAGGCGGCGCGCTCGTCGTGCATCAGGGCAAGATCCTCGCGGTCGGCGCTGCCGCCGAGGTTGCCGTGCCGGCAGGCGCGGTGGTCGTGGACGCGCGCGGCAAGACGCTCATGCCGGGCCTAGTATGCAGCCACTCGCACATCGGCTCGGTGTCAGGCGGGGACAGCAGCGGCCCGATCCAGCCGGAGGTGCGCGCGCTCGACTCCATCAACCCGCGCGACCCAGGGATCCAGAAGGCCCAGGCCGGCGGCATCACGACGGTCAACGTCATGCCAGGCTCTGGCCACCTGCTCTCGGGCCAGACCATCTACATGAAGCTGCGCGACGTCGACACCGTCGAAGCGCTCGCCGTGCGCAACCCAGACGGCTCGATCGCCGGCGGCATCAAGATGGCCAACGGCACCAACCCGCAGAAGAAGGCGCCGTTCCCCGGGACGCGCGGCAAGGCTGCGGCCTTGGTCCGGATGCAGTTCCACCGCGCGCGGGACTACCGCCGGCGGGTCGAGGCGGCGGCTGGAGACCCTGAGAAGATGCCGGACCGCAGCCTCGCCATGGAGGCGCTGCTGGAGGCGATGGACGGTACGCGCATGGTGCACCACCACACGCACCGGCAAGACGACATCCTGACGGTGCTGCGTCTGCAGCGGGAGTTCGGCTTCCGCGTCGTGCTGCACCACGTCAGCGAAGGGTGGATGGTCGCGGACGAGATCGCGGCGGCGAAGGCGCCGTGCTCGGTGATCGTCATCGACTCTCCCGGCGGCAAGCTCGAGGCCGCGCGGCTGTCGTTGGAGACCGGCGCGATCCTCGACCGGGCGGGCGTGCTGGTCGGCTTCCACACCGACGACAGCATCACCGACAGCCGGCTGTTCCTGCGCTCGGCGGCGATCTCCGTCCGCGCCGGCATGGACCGGCAAAAGGCGCTGGAGGCGGTCACGATCGCCAACGCGCGGATGCTCGACATGCAAGACCGCGTCGGCACGCTTGAGGTCGGCAAGGACGCGGACTTCGTGCTGCTGAGCGGTGATCCGCTCTCCGTCTACACCCGGGTCCTGGAGACTTGGGTCGACGGCGGCAAGGTCTTCGACCTCGCCGACCCTAAGGACAAGCTGTTCGCCAGCGGCGGCTACGGCGCGAGCAACGACCAGTCGATGTCGATGTGCTGCTACGGCCTGCAAGGAGGGGGGCAATGATCACGCTGCTCAGCCCGCTCTTCGCGCTCGCGCTCGCCCCCCAAGGCCCAGGCGCCACGGCGCCGGCGGCCTTCGCCGTGCGCGCGGAGACGCTCTACACGATGGCGGGCCCGCCGATTTCCGGGGGCGTCGTGGTCATCCGCGGCGGCAAGATCGCGGCGGTCGGCGAGGTCGACGTCCCGTCGGGCATGGAGGTCGTCGAGACGAAGGTGGCGATGCCGGGCTTGATCGACGCCCACGCGACGGTGGGGCTCACCGGCGTCCTCAACGTCCCCCAAGACCAAGACCAGCTCGAGCGCTCCTCGCCGATGCAACCCGAGCTGCGCGCGCTCGACGCCTACAACCCGCGCGACCCGCTGGTGGCGTGGGTGCGCGGCCTCGGGGTCACGACGCTGCACACCGGACACGGTCCAGGCGCGCTGATCAGCGGTCAGACCATGGTCATCAAGACGCATGGCCGGAGCGTCGACGCGGACGTCGTGCGGCCGCTCGCGATGGTGGCGGTCACCTTGTCCGACCGCGGGCGCTCGCGTGAAGGCGGGGCGCCTGGCACGCGGGCTAAGTCCGTCGCGATGTTGCGCGAGGAGCTCTTGGCCGCCCGGGACTACGCGGCGCGGCGCGCGCGTGACGACGACGCGAAGCTCGACCTGGGCCTAGAGACGCTAGCTAAGGTGCTCTCGAAGGAGGTCCCGCTGCTCGTCACCGCGCACCGGGCGCACGACCTCGCGTCCGCGCTGCGCGTGGCCGAAGAGTTCGACGTCAAGGTCGTGCTGGACGGCGCCGCCGAGGCGTACTTGATGCTGCCGCGCATCAACGAGGCCGGCTGCTGGGTGCTGCCGCACCCCGCGATGGCGCGCACGCGCGGCGACTTGGAGAACGGCACCATGGAGCTGGCGAAGCTGTTGGCCGGCGCTGGCGTCCCGTTCGCGCTGCAGAGCGGCTACGAGGCCTACGTGCCGAAGACGCGGGTCGTCTTATGGGAGGCGGGCATCTCCGTGATGCACGGCCTCGCGCACGAACGCGCGATGCG
>JAYYEE010000073.1:0-4919 GCA_036160175.1 Planctomycetota bacterium | reverse complement strand
TTGGTGGGCGACGGGGAGTCGCTCCGGATCTACCGCGTCATCTCCAAGCCGCAAAAGCGCTTGGTGCGCGTCACACGCGCGGCGGGGGAGCCAGAGCGCCTGGAGAACGTCTCCAAGATCACCATCGGGCCGGGCGAGTCGGGGACGATCACGACGCGGCTCGACATGAACAAGATCACTGGCGGCAAGCACGCGACCTTGGACATCCACGGCACGGATCCGGTCGACCCACACACCAAGCTGACGTTCCGCGCAACCGGGGCGCAGCTGTTCACCGTGTCGCCCAAGGAGATCAACCTCAACAAGATGACCTGGAACGAGACCCGAGAGTTCTCGGTGATCGCCTCGTCGCAGATGGCCAAGGAGTGGGAGATCCTCTCCGTTGACAAGCCCTCGGACGCGTTCCAGGTCTCCTGGGAGAAGGTCTCGAACAACGGCTTCACCTCCTACCGGATCTCGGGGACCTACGGCCCAGTAAGCTCCGAGGTCGCAGGCGGCGGGATGCTTAAGTTCCGGACGAACCTGCGGGGCGGCGCAACGTTCAACGTGCGCGTGCTCGCGTTCGTCCAGGGGCCGCTGGACGTCAAGCCAGGCGGCTTCTTGACCCTTGGCCTCATCCGTAAGGGGAAGACCGTGACCAAGAGCGTCACCTTCACGCCGAACGACGGCACCGACCTGCGGGCGACCGAGCTGTCCTTCGAGAAGATGACGCTCAAGCCGGGCTTCGTCACGGCGAGCCAGCGCAAGGACGGCGACAAGCTCGTCGTCGAGCTGTCGGTCGCCGACAACGCGCCCAAGGGCCTGGTTAAGGGGGAGCTCGTGATCAAGCTCAACCACCCGTTGATCAAGGAGAAGCGGGTGATGTTCAACGGGTTCGTTCGCTAGCGGCGGCTCCGAGCGTGTCCAGGGGGCGACCCCAGGGCGAGAGACGGGGAGGAAGGGCGCGCGTCCTTCCTCCCCGTTTGCGTTAGCGCTACATTTTCGGCGCTCAATCTCTCGCCGCTTATGGGCCGCCAAGACCTCCCCAGCGCTTTCTCAGAAGATGAACTCCGCGCGTTCATGAAGGCCATCCTGGCCGACGTGCACGCGCTAGAGCGGATGCTGGAGGAAGACTGCTTCGAGTCGGGCGTCCGCCGCATCGGCGCCGAGCAAGAGATGTTCTTGCTCGACCGCGCGGGCAAGGCGTGGAACGGCGCCGACCAGATGATGCAGGCGCTGTCGCACGAGCAGTTCACTTACGAGCTGGCGAAGTTCCAGCTGGAGTGCAACCTGAAGCCGCAGGTGTTCGGCGGCGACTGCTTGTCTGCGATGGAGCAGGAGCTGGTCGAGCTGCTGGAGCTGGCGCGACAGACCGCGCACGACCAAGGCGGCGGGATCGTGCTGAATGGCATCCTGCCGACGCTCCGTCGGAGCGACTTGTCGCTCGACTCCATGGTGCAGAACCCGCGATACCTCGCGCTCAACAACGCGATGGCGCAGCTCCGCGGCGGGGACTTTGAGTTCCGGATCAAGGGCGTCGACGAGCTCGAGATGACGCACGACAACGTGATGCTCGAGTCGTGCAACGCGAGCTTCCAAGTCCACTTTCAGGTCGGCCCGCAGGAATTCGCGAAGCTCTACAACACGGCCCAAGCGATCACCGCGCCGGTGCTCGCCGCGTCGACGAACTCCCCTGTGCTGCTCGGTCGCCGCCTCTGGCGAGAAACCCGGGTGGCCTTGTTTCAGCAGTCTGTGGACTCACGCTCGGCAGCGCACCAGCTCCGCGGTCGTCGTCCGCGCGTTGACTTTGGCGACGCCTGGGTGCAAGACTCGGTGATCGAGATCTTCCGCGAGGACATCGCGCGTTTCCGCGTGATGCTGGCGAGCGACCTCGACGAGGACCCGGCCGCGGTGCTGGACCGCGGCGGCGTCCCGGACATGACGGCGCTGCGCTTGCACAACGGCACCATCTACCGCTGGAACCGGCCTTGTTACGGCATCAGCGGCGGGAAGCCGCACCTTCGCATCGAGGCGCGCTCCTTCCCTTCTGGGCCGAGCCCGATCGACGAGATGGCGACGGCCGCGTTCTTCTTCGGGCTGATGGCGGCGGTCAGCCACGAGTTTGACGACGTTAGCAGGGTGATGTCGTTCGACGACGCGAGGGGTAACTTCGTCGCGGCCGCGCGGCTCGGGCTACAGGCGAACCTGACGTGGTTCCACGGCCGCGACTACTCGGCGCAAGAGCTGATCGAAGAGGCGCTGCTGCCGATGGCGCGCGAGGGCTTAGAGCACGCGAACGTCGACGCAAGCGACGTTGATCGATACCTCGAGATCATCCGTGAGCGGTGCCGGCGCGGGCGGACGGGCGCGAGGTGGCAGCTCGACTCGCTCAGCGCGATGGGCGACAAGGGGACCAAGGAGCAGCGCATGGGCGCTTTGGTTCGGGCGATGCAGATGCGACAAGAGTCGTCCGAGCCGGTCCACGCTTGGGAGCTGGCGGACACGTGTGAGTATGAGGGCTGGAAAGACAGCTACGTCTTGGTCGGCCAGTTCATGACCACCGACCTGTTCACGGTGCACCCAGAGGACGTCGTCGACCTCGCTGCGTCTCTGATGGACTGGCGTCACATCCGTCACGTCCCGGTTGAAGACAACGACGGCAAGCTCGTTGGCTTGGTCTCGCACAGGACCTTGCTGCGGATGGTCGGCAAGGGAATGCGCGGAGACAAGAAGCAGCCGGTGGCCGTCAAGGACATCATGATCACAAACCCGATCTGCGTGACGCCGGCGACGCGCACGCTCGAGGCGATCGAATACATGCGCGAGCATCGGATCGGGAGCCTCCCGGTGGTCGAGGATGGCCGCCTCGTTGGCATCATCACGGAGCGAGATTTGATCCGGGTCGCGGCGATGCTCTTCGAGAAGCAGCTGCGTCAGGACCTCGGCGAATGAGCGGGGCGGTGGTGGAGGCGGCGCAAGAGCGCGAGATCGGTCGCTATGACGGCGGGACGCCGGAATTAGGTCCGACGCTGCTGGTGGTCGCTGGCGTGCACGGCAACGAGCCGGCGGGCGTCGCCGCGGCCGAGCGCGTCTTGGCGACGCTGCGTGAGCGTGACTTGGGCTTGAAGGGGCGCTTGGTGGCGCTGCGCGGCAACCTCGGCGCGCTGGCCGCTGGGCGCCGCTTCCTAGGGCGTGACCTGAACCGTGGTTGGAGCGCCGCGTCGATCGAGGCGACGCGCGCCCGCCCGCGTGATGAGCGAGCTCCCGAGGACGACGAACAGCTGGCGCTGATCGACGCGTTCCTCGAGGTGGAGCGGTCGGCACACGGTCCGTTGGTCTTCGTCGACCTGCACACCAGCTCTGCGACCGGGTCGCCCTTCTTGTGCCTCGCCGACACCATCGACAACCGCAAGCTCGGGCTGATGACCGGCGTCCCGATGATCCTCGGGATCGAGGAGAGCCTCGCCGGCGCCTCGCTCGAGTGGTTTGCCGACCGCGGCATCGCCGCGCTCGCGGTCGAAGGAGGGCAGCATGAGAGCACGGCTGCAATTGACAACCACGAAGCGGTGCTGTGGGAGCTGATGACGCAGCTCGGCATGCTGCCTCCTGGCTTTGTTGAGCTCGAGCCACACCGAGCGCGGCTGCGTGAGGCTGTCGGCGCGGCGCCGCCGATGGTCGAGATCACGCATCGCCAGGCGATCGAGCCAGGCGACGGCTTTCGAATGGAGCCAGGCTTCGACAACTTCTCTCCAGTCACGCGGGGCCAGCTGCTCGCGACTGACGACAGCGGCGCTCATCGCGCGCCGTCGGCGTGTTTTGTGATGCTCCCGCTGTATCAAGAGCTCGGCGAAGACGGCTTCTTCCTGGCGCGGCGGGTTCGTCGGGTCTGGCACTGGTCGGCGCGCTGGCTGCGGGCGGCGTCGCTCTGGAGGCTGCTGCCGCTGCTGCCGGGGATCTCACGGGATCCCGCGGACCCGGACACGTTGCTCGCCGATGCCCGCGTCGCCAAGCGGTTCATGGTCGAGGTCTTCCACCTCCTGGGCTTCCGCAAGAGTGAGCGCCGTGGCGCGCGGCTTGCGTTCACGCGTCGTCGTTCGCGGCTGGAGAACCGAACCCTATAGCCGCGCCTCAGCCTCGGCTGAGACCGTAGAAGCTCTGGCTCTGCGGCGGCGGGCTCAGCTCGGGCGGCAGCAGCAGCGTGCGTCCGGCCCAGATCTCGGTAAAAACGCGATATTCGAGCGCCGTCTGGTCGAGGTAGGCGACGCCGTCGCTGCCGCCGGTGCCGACGCGCCGGCCGATGACCCGCTCGACCATGCGCGCGTGGCGCTGGCGGAACGCGAGCATCGCCTGCTCACACTCGATCAAGCCGTCGATGATGGCCCCCGGCCAGCTCAGCAGCGGGAGTGATCGGTTGCTGTCGACGAAGAGGATGGCGGCGCGCAGCCGACGCGTGAACGCGCGCAGCTCTGCCGGCGCGTCGTCGGCGTCGAGGTGCCGCCGGGCGCCGCGCAGCTGGCCGTCGTAGCGGCTGCGGAGGCGGCTCTCATCCTCGGGCGAGAGAGCCTGCATGCGTACGGCGTGCTGCAGGGCGCGATCGTGGAGCTGCCCGTGTCCTTGGTAGTACGACTCGGACCAGGCGGCGACGACGTCTTCGTCGCCCGCCGCGCCTGGCGCGCTGCCGTTGATCGGCGTCCGCTGGAGCCAGCCGTAGACCGCCTCCTTCAGCGTCGGCTGGTCGGCGAGCCGCGCGGTGACGCGGGCATGGGCCGATGACGGCGTGCCGTCGTCGTTCTTCAGGGCGTCGAGGTAGCTGCCCTCCTTGCCAAAGGGGATCCGCTCCGCGTCATCGAGGCCCATCAAGATCTCGATCTCGCGCATCTGCGCCGACTGGAACCCCGACGCCGGGTTGAGCTTGTCTCGGAACGTCAGGTAGTCCTGGG